>NZ_JAMYVQ010000006.1:0-278623 GCF_040324155.1 Mesorhizobium sp. M0011
CATCAACATGGACGACCTGCGCGAGCACAAGAAGCTCGCTCTACGCCAAGCCGCATGACCAGCTTCATGATCGCCCATTTTGCAGAACTTGACGCACACAACCTGTCAGAGCAATTTAGATGCCAGACTTTTTGACCCGTTATGGGGCACAGCCGTCGCCTTTGCAGTCGGTTCTACCCCGCCGTAGGAGGCACCGGCCCAGTAATGTTCCACCGGATGAACTCGACTTCCTTCCCGGTGACTTCCCGCAACGCGTTTAACAGCACCTCATGCAGGACGCGCGTCTGCCTGAATCCGATTCTGCCTGAATCCGATTCTGCCTGCCGATCACCGCGCGCAGTTCGGGTTCTCCCCCTCGCGCTTCACGGATTCGATGAACATCAGTTCGCCGAGCCCGTGATGCTCCAAATATTCCAAGTTTGCTGTCTTTTATGACACGCTCGCGACCTGGGTGGATGCCCCAACCCCGGTGAACGTGTTCCGGACCCTGACGGACTTGTAGACGTAGGCGACCCAGAGCCCTGTCAGCACAAACGAGACTATCGGGGCCACCAGCGCATCGCCTGCGAGCACCAGGCTCACCGGAACGCCCAGAACTGACGCAACCCAGATCGTGTCCAGGATGAAAACGACAGGAATCGCCAGCCACTGGAGCAGAAACAATTGCGGAAAGCGGTGGCTTCGCCGCAGCATCGAAACGAGCACAACCAGCTGAAGCGCCAGAAATGCCAGATTGAGAGCAAGTTCGCCATACACCGCCAGGGGTCCGTTCGGGAGGGTCATGAGTTGCTGGTAGCCGTCGGCCGAATTGGCGAAGTCGGCAAGTGTGCGCAACGGTGATAACGTCTGACCGATCGCCAGCAGCATTAACCAGCCGCCGAAGCCCACAAGAGCCTCGGGATTCTGCGACGGCTTCGCGGCTGATCGAACAGCAAAGAAAACAGGCACGCCGATCAACAGCAGCAAGATCGCCCAATGCCAGATAGAAAACGTCCCCATTTACCCCTCCCCCGTTTTTGCTCCTATAAGTTGTATCAGGTTTTAAATTCAACTCAAGAGCCGACATGCATCTGAAACCAGGTCTTATGCGGAAGCAACGCTTTCTCCTGCCCTTTCCTGCCACTCACACCGCAATCGCCGCCACCAGAATCCTGTTCTGCCTCCGTACCGCCGCCCGCAATTCCGCAATCCTAGCCGAATCGCGCTTCACGAATTCGATGAACATCATGTTCATGTTGTTGAAGATCAGTTCGCCGAGCGCTGCCCCGTCGATGTCCTGCCGCACAAGGCCGAGCGCTTGCAGGCGGACGATCAGGGCGCGGATCTGTTCGGTTAGAGCACGGTCGAGCGCGGTGTAGGCTTGGCCGAACGGGCTATCGGGCAGTTGCGTTGAGATCGCCATCGCCTGCCGCCACATCTCCTTGCTGAGATAGTGCAGCGAATGCTCGATATAGATGCCGATCAGCGTGTCCAGCGCGTCGCCGACATTGGCCGGCGGCCTGGCGACGACGCCCTGCCCGGCATTGAGCACCTCGTTGACCTCCAGCGAGACGATGGCGCCGAGGATGTCGCCCTTGTTCTGGTAGTAATTGTAGATCGTGCCGACCGAGACCTCGGCCTGCGCGGCGATCGCCTCGATCTTGGCGCCCTCATAGCCGGCCTCGCGAAACAGTTCCGCCGCCGCCTCGATGATGCGCCTGTGCCGGTCCGCCTTTTGCCTTGCCCGCAATCCGCTCATATCAGCCTCTTGCCATAAAAACAGAATTGACTCAATTTTAGAATTGGTTCAATTTTTTGCAAGAAGCCACAAAGGCAAGGGAGAACACTCGATGTCCGCTAAACCTACATCCAGGAATCCGCTTTCCATCCTGAAGAGCCATCTGCATGCAGCGTGCGCCGCCACGACGCTGCTGCTCGGAGCCTGCAGCGCCGCCCGGGCCGCCGACCTCAACGCGCTGATCTGGTGCGATCATGCCGATCCGGCATTGCTGCAGCCGTTCGAGGAGGCCAATGGCGTCAAGGTCAACGTCAAGGAATTCGAGGGCACCGGCGCCGGGTTGGCCATCGTCGAACAGTCGCAGCCGGGCGACTGGGACGTGATGGTGATCGACAGCATCGACATACCGCGCGGCGTCGAAAAGGGCCTGTTCGAGCCGCTGCCGGAAGACAAGCTGCCACTGGCCGACCTGTTTGCGCAGGTGAAGATGGACGGCTCCACCGTCGTCGGCGGCAAACGCTACGGCATTACCGAGAAATTCGGCTACAACACGATCGGCTACAACAAGACCAAGGTCGACCCGGCCGACATGCAGTCGATGGCCGCGCTCACCGGCGACAAGTACAAGGGCAAGGTCGCCATCTACGACTACTATCTGCCGGTCATCGGCATGGCCGCGCTGGCCATCGGCAAGAAGACGGCCGATCTCACCGAAGCCGACCTGCCCGCCCTCAAGGACGAGCTTTTGAAGATGAAGGCGAACGCCAAGCTGGTCGGCGAAGTGACCGCCAGCCAGACGGCGCTGGCGACCGGCGAGGTCGACATTCTGGTCGGCGGTGGCGAATGGGTGACGGCGGGCCTGGCCAAGGAGAACCCCGCGCTGGACTTCTCCATCCCCAAGGAGGGTGCGGTGCTGTGGTCGCAGTCGCTGGCCATGTTCAAGGATTCCAAGAACAAGGACATGGCGCTGAAGTTCATCCAGTACATTATGAGCCCGGAGGGCCAGGCGCGGCTTGCCACCTCGTCCTGCTATTGGGGCATGCCGGCGAACACCAAGGCAGCGCTCACCGACGACCAGAAGAAGGTCCTGCGTTTCGACGAGCAGCCGGGCTTCCTGGCGCGCGCCCAGGCCTATCCGGCGCCGAGTGCCGATCTCGACAAGAAGATGCAGGACATGTGGACCGAAATGCTGCAGGCGAAATGAGCCGATACCGCTCATGAGCAGCTCGGCAAATAACCCCCTGCCCCGGGCGGCCCTGCCCTGGGCGCTGGTCACGCCGGCGCTCGGCTGGACGCTGCTGTTCTTCGTGCTGCCCTTCATCGCCATGGGGTTTTCCAGCCTGACGGCGCATGAGGGCGGCGGTTTCACGGCGTCCAACTACAGCCAGTTCTTCACCAATCCGTCCTACTGGCAGGCGATGGTGAACTCGCTGCAGGTCACCGCCATCGTCACCGTGATCTCCGTGCTGCTCGCCTATCCCTTTGCCTGGATTCTCGCCGAACAGGTGCCGGAACGCTGGCAGCGGCTGGCGCTGATGCTGGCGGTGCTGCCGTTCTGGACCTCCTATGTCGTGCGCTCCTACTCCTGGCTGCTGGTGCTGGCGCAGAATGGCGTGCTCAACCGGGCGCTCACCGGCTCCGGCCTGTTCAGCGAGCCGCTGCAACTCGCCAACACTCGTTTCGCCACCGTCACCGGCTTCGTGCATTTCTTCGTCATGCTGTTGACGCTGACGATCTTCGCCAATGTCAAGCAACTCAGCCCGAGCTACCGCAAGGCAGCCGCCGATCTCGGCGCCGGGCCGGTGCGCACCTTCCTGCATGTCGTGCTGCCGCTGACCTTGCCCGGCATCATGGTCGGCGCCTTCCTGACCTTCGTGCTGTGCATCGGCGACTACATCACGCCGCAGATCCTGGGTGGCAACAACGAGCTGCTGATGCCGCAGCTGGTGATGATGCAGATCGGCCGGCGCGGCGACTTTCCGCTGGCCTCGGCGCTGTCGATCATCCTGATGGCGGTGGTCACTATTGCCTACCTCGCCTGCGCCCGCTGGCTGAAGATCGAGCGGGCCTGACCATGTCTCGGATTGTCCGCGTCATTTCCTGGCTCTACGCGATCGCCGTCTACGGCTTCATCTTCCTGCCGGTCGTCGTGCTGGTGCTATTTTCGCTGCCGGCGACGTCGTTTCCGATCCCGCCCTTCACCGGGCCATCGCTGCGCTGGTACGATGCGGTTCTTTCGGACACGCGGCTGACCTCGGCGCTGGTCAACTCGCTGCTGGTGGCGTCCATCTCCTCGCTCGCCGCCGCCACGCTCGGTTTCCTATCCGCCTGGGGCTTTGCCCGTTTCGTCCTGCCGGGCTCCGGCCTGCTGCGCGGGCTGATCACGCTGCCGCTGACGGTCAGCTATCTCATCATCGGCATGGGGCTGCTGGTGCTGTTCAACTGGGCCGGCTTGCCGAAATCGCTGCTTGCGGCAGGGATCGGCCATGTCGTGATCAACCTGCCGCTGTGCTTTGCCATCATCTACAGCCAGATGGGCGACCACCAGATCAACATCGAACGCGCCGCGCGCGACCTCGGCGCGCCGGAATGGAAGGTGCTGCTGTTGATCACCGTGCCGGTCATGGCGCCGGCCATCTTCGCCGGCTTCTTCCTGTCGATGACCTTCTCCTGGGACGAGTTCGTGATCTCCTTCCTGCTCACCCGCTTCGACACCACGCTGCCGGTCGAAATCTGGAACCTGCTGCGTTCCGGCCTCAACCCGAAGACCAACGCCGTCGGCTCGCTGGTTTTCGCCGTTTCCATCGTGCTGGTCGTGCTGTTCGAATTGACATTGCTGCGCAGGAGAAAGGCATGACTGCGCCTTTGGTCGATATTCGCTCCGTCTCGCATCGCTTCGGCCAGCATACGGTGCTGAAGGACGTTTCGCTGCAGATCGAGCCCGGCAGCTACACGATCCTCCTCGGGCCCTCGGGCTCCGGCAAGACGACGCTGCTGTCCATTCTGGGCGGCTTCGTCACGCCCAGCGAAGGCAAGGTGTTCATCCGCGGCGAGGACTGCACGTCCGTGCCGCCGGCCAAGCGCCCGACGACGACGGTGTTCCAGGACTATGCGCTGTTCCCGCATATGAGTGTCGGCAGCAATGTCGGCTTCGGCCTGCGCATGCAGGGGGTCGATGGCGCGACGCGGGCGGCAAAGGCGCGCGCGGCGCTGGCCCTGGTTGGTCTCGCCGCTGCTTTCGACAAGAAACCGCACCAGCTTTCCGGCGGCCAGCGGCAGCGCGTAGCTCTGGCGCGGGCGCTGGTGATCGAGCCGGCGGTGCTTCTGCTCGACGAGCCGCTCGGCGCGCTCGACCTCAAATTGCGCCGGCAGATGCAGGACGAGTTGAAAGCAATCCAGAAGCGCGTCGGCACCGCCTTCATCCACGTCACCCACGACCAGGAAGAAGCGATGGCGCTCGCCGACCATTGCGTGGTGATGAATGACGGGCGCATCGAGGACGAAGGCCCGCCCGAGCGCGTCTACGCACGGCCGGCGACACGCTTTTCGGCGACCTTCATGGGCGAAAGCACGATCCTTGCCGGCACGGTCACGGAGGCCGGGGACCGGACAGGCACTGTCGCGACGCCGGTCGGGCCGGTCTCGGTACCCGGCGCCTTGCCGGTGGGCTCTGGCGTTGTGCTGGCCATACGACCGGAGCATCTTGTGCTCGGCACGGCTGCAGGCAGCGTCAAACTCGGTACTGCCAGAGTGAGCGACATCGTTTTCCAGGGCAGCTTCAAACGCGTGCTCGCCGTCTCCGTCGAAGACCCCTCGCTTCACTTCATCGCCAGGCTGCCCGCGACAGCTACCGTCCGGCCGGGCGACACGGTTGCCGTTTCGTGCGATACCGACCAGATCATTCTGCTGACGGATTGAAATGGGCACGCTCGCGGTCATCGAGGCACCAGACTGGTACGAGACCATCCGCATGAGCGATGGCGTGACCTTGGTCCACGAGCCATGGATAAAACCGTTCTTCCGCTGCAACATGTGGCATGTGCGCGGTCGCGACCGCGATCTCCTCTTCGACACTGGGCTCGGCCATTTCAGCCTTCGGCGTCATGTGCCGCTGGTCAGCGAGCGCAAGCTGATTTGCGTCGCCAGCCATACGCATTTCGACCATATCGGCTGCCATCACGAATTTCCGGACCGCTGCGTACACGCCGCCGAGGCCGACATCCTCGCCGATCCGCGCAACGAATGGACGGCAGCCGGCACCTATGCGACCGACGAGATGTTCGATCGCATGCCGCAAGGCTGGGACACGGCGCGCTACGGCATTTTACCCGCACCCGCCGGCCGTCTGCTCGACCATGGCGATATCGTCGATCTCGGCGACCGGGCCTTCGAGGTGATCCACACGCCCGGCCATTCACCCGGCGGCATCGCGCTTTACGAAAACAGGACGGGCATCCTGTTATCCGGCGACATCATCTATGACGGCCCGCTGATCGACGACGTCTACCACTCGGTTGTCGGTGACTATGTCGCCACGCTGCTGTGTATGCGCGACCTCGATGTCTCGGTGGTGCATGGCGGCCATTTCCCCAGCTTCGGCAAGGTGCGCTACCGCCAGCTTGTCGACGAGTATCTGGAACAGAAGCGGCAGGCAGGCTGCCATCTGCGGCAGCCCTGAAAGCGGTTAGCGCATCAGTTCGAAATGCCGCGGAAACGCCTGATGCAGCAGGAGCAGCATGGTCTTGCGCAGCACGTTGGTGTCACGGCTGGACGGATTGAGATGATCCCAATACCAGGCGCCATGAACCAGATAATTCAGGCTCTCCGACAGCGTGTCGATGTCGACGCCGGTATAACCGCCGCTGCGCGAAATCTCGATCAGCAGCTCGCGCGCCTCGGCGGTGTAGGCGAGATCGCTCGGAAGGCCGATCTCGTCGTAGATCTGCATGCTCTTGCGGTCGCTGGAGAACACGACAAAGACCGAAACCCATTTCGGGTGCTGGCGGGCGAAACGTTGCGCGCAATCGACCGCGCCCAGGGCCCGCTCAACCGGAGACAGGCCGGGCGCCCGCACCAACGTCACCCACAGCTCGTCATAGCGATCGCTGAGATACTGCAGGACGGCGCGAAACAGGTTCTCCTTGCTGCGAAAATGGAAGACGACCAGGGCATTGGACGAGCCGACATGTTCGGCGATGCGCTGCATGGTGACGCTTGCCAGCCCCTCCTCCGCGATGAGCTCGATGGTGGCGTCGATGATCCGCTGCACGCTGGCTTCGCCGCGTTCGCGCCGACGGTCCTTGGGCGGCGCGGCATCGTTTGCCGAAACCCCGTCCTTGGCCATTGCGCCTTTGCGTTTTGCCGCCGCGGCCTTTTGTTGCGCCATCTTCGTCCAGTTCCTTTCGGACCTTCTGGCGGCGATCACCGGCCGCCACGGATCCGTCTATTCGAGATGTCCGGCGCCGGCTCACCACAACCGAGACCGCGGATCAAGCACCGGTGCGGCAAGGGCCGCAGCGCCCTGTTATAGCGACGGGCGCGTTTCGGCGTTTGTGTACCACTGCCCCTTGGCCGTCTCATAGGCCATGGCCGCGCGGAAAACATCGGCATCGCAATAGGTGCGGCCAACGATCTGGATGCCTGTCGGCACGCCGCTTGCCGCCCGGCCCGAAGGGATGGACAGAACCGGACAACGGCTCATCATGTTGAACGGCGTCGTCATCACCCAGCCAAGCGACGGGTTCACCTGCTTGCCGTTGATCTCGACCGTGCCCGTGGTCTGATCGAACTCCGCCGGCACGGAGGGAAGCGCGTTGGTCGGGCAGACCAGCACATCATAAGTCTCAAGCAGCGGCCCCAGCGTCTGGTACATCCTGGCCGCCACATCGAGGGTTCCGACAAAATCCGTGGCTTTGGACTTCTGCCCGTCCTCGGCGAATTGACGTGCATAGGTCGTCATGTCCTTGCCGTGCTCCTTGAGCAGCTGCGACAGCGAAGCGCCGAAGAGATGTTCGAGATAGGCCATGCCCGCCCTGAGCACGTCGTCGCCCCAGCCCAGATCGACTTCCTCGACCGTGGCGCCGAGCGAGCGGAACACGTCGCAGGCGGCAAGCGTGTTCTTGCGCACATCGGCGTCCACTTCGAAAGAACCGAGGTCCATCGAGAAAGCAATCTTCCAGCCCTTGATCGGCTTGTAGTCGCTGGGCAGGCGCAGTTTGGGGCGCAGCGTGGCGATGTCGAGCGGGCTTGGCCCGGCCATCACGTTCTGCAGCAGGATCGCATCCCCGACGTTTCGTGCCAAAGGTCCGGTGTGGCAGTAGAAATCGAGGTTGAACGGCGGCTCGTCCGGATTGCGCCCGTAAGGCGGCTTGAAGCCGACAAGACCGCAGGCCGACGCGGGAATGCGGATCGATCCGGCAATGTCCGAACCGGTGGCGATCGACGACGTGCCGGATGCCAGCGTCGCCGCGGCACCGCCCGACGAACCGCCGGGTGTGAAATCCGGGTTCCACGGATTGCGCGTCACGCCCCAGCGTTTCGACCAGGTATAGCCGGCGCAGCTGAATTCAGGCGTCGCTGTGCGGGCATGGACAATGCCTCCGGCCTTGATGATGCGCTCGTTCATCGTCGAGGTATGGCCGCCTATCGCATCCCCAGACAGCAGCGAGCCGTGCGAGGTCGGCTTGCCCTTGATGTAGCTCTCGTCCTTGATGCCGATCGGCAACCCCTCGAGCGCCCCGGTCCGGGCGCCCCTGGCGTATTTCGCCTCGGCCTTCCCAGCCAGGTCCATCGCCTCGTCGAAATGCGTGAAGGTGAAGCAGTTGATCGTCGCCTTGGTTGCCTCTGCGCGGCGGATGGTGGCCTGCATCAGTTCGACAGGCGAAAGCTTCTTCGCCTTGAACAGCCGCAGCGCCTCGCCGGCCGGCATGTAGCAAAGGTCGAGATCGGTCATGGGAAGTCTCCTGCGATCTGCGCATCGCGTTTGGCATGGACGGGAGATGACCGCGCCGCGTGCAGCGGCGCGGAAAACGCGGGTCAGGTCATTTCTGCAGGTCGGTCCAGATCTTCGTGTAGAGCGCCTGCACATCCGGCGGGCAGGCCTGCATGAACTGGCCCTTGGGGGCGAACTCAGCGGGGATGTTCACTTCCGGCGCGGTCTTCATGTCGTCGGGCATGAAGGCTTCCGAGCCCTTGATGCCGTTCGAATAACGCGCAAAGGCTGAGATCAGCGCCGCATTCTGCGGATCCATGATGAAGTTCTGGAACAGCTTGGCGTTGTCGATATTCTTGGCGTCCTTGAGGACAGCGACATTGTCCATCCAGATCGGATAGCCTTCCTTGGGATAGCCATAGACGATCTTGTCGTTCTCAAGCCGCTCGCGCAGCGATATGCCGTTCCAGTTGACGCCCGCGGCGATGTCGCCCCTGCCCAGGCCATCGACGGCCGCATAATCGAGCGAAAGCCATTTCGCCTTCGCCTCCACCAGCTTGTCATGCACCTTCTTCAGCATCTGCATGTCGCTGCTGCAATATTTGCCACCCTCGTAGGCGATGGCGAGGAACATGATGTCACCCATTTCGGGTACGACATTGATCTTGCCGACGAGTTCGGGGGGTGGGTCGAGGAAGATCGCCGATGTGTTCGGGTCGCCGGCATAAACCGACTTGTTCACCGAAATGCCGGTCGTGCCCCACTGCCATGGAACGGTATATTTACGGCCTGGATCGAATGGAACATCGACCCATCTGGGATCGACGTTTTTGAAGTTTTCCATCTTGTTGGGATCGGTCTCCAAGAGCAGACCTTCGCTGATCCAGACCGGCACGACGCTCGCCGAGGGCACGACGATGTCATAGCCGGAGGCGCCCTGCCGGACCTTGGCCAAGGCGGTGTCGTTGGAATCATAGTCGGTGACGGTGACCTTGACCTTGTAGGTCTCCTCGAACTTCTTGATCAGGTCGGGACTGGTGTAGTTGCCCCAATTGTAGATGTTGAGCTCGCCGTCGGCACGGGCCATGCCCGTGACAGTCAGCAGCGACAGGCCGATGGCCGTCGCGGTCAGTTTCCAGTTCATGCTGCATGCTCCCATTGTTGGGACCGGCGGCACTACGGCCCCAAGTCCGTTTCCTGCTGATGAAAAGATGGCCGCGACGATGCCGACCGACGGCACGAGAACGGCCGTCGACATCGCACTCGCGGCATGCGGCGCGCCGGCAACGGCAAGCCGCATCGCGGTCGAGATATTCCCCTCTTCATTGTGGCCATTCACCGGCTGGCGCCGACTGTCCAACTCAATTCTCGACCTCAGGAGTAACTATTACTAAACATACAGTCAATATCTTTCCGCGGATACGGCCATGGCTCGCCGATTGATGCGCCCGATGCGGTGGTGACTGAGTGGGTAGGTAGGAAAGAACCTGGCCGCGACGCCGGGCGCGTCACGTCGTTGGGGCCGAAATGCTCGCGGCCGCAATTCGCGGTGGCCGACCGGCCACTGCTTTTTAAGGAGAGAAACCGCCGCGCGATGTCGCGCATCGAAGCGGCCGCCGATGCTGCCCGTCATCGCGAAGATGATCAGGACATTTCAGCGCTACAGCGCCCTTTGCGGACATGGCGCTCCGGCTGCGTCACCACAGCGCGACGCCGTGGGCTGCGGCCGGAAGCTCGTTTCTTCGGACTGGCGCACCAGTTCGGCAAAGAGCAGCGCGAAGCTTCCCAGCATCAGAAAGACGATGATCAGGCGTGTTACCGGCAAATGTCGGCCTCGACTGGCTAGCCCCCACGCCACCCATCCACTGCCGGCTAACATGACCGATCCGGCTTTACGAGACTTTAAGGCCGGTCTTAACCATCACATTCGCGTAGCCTTTGACATGATACGCGAACGGCAAGTCCGCATCCGCCGTCCCGCGGTCGCCTTGCCATCCGGCATGGGTCGCATCCGGGATGACAGCTCCCTTTGCAGACGTACCCCGCCCATGCTACCCCGGCGCTGGCGCGGCCCTGCCGCTGCCAATCGGTCGTCATCGGGGAGCCATGAACAAAGCCGCCAGCCGCATCGCCTTCGTCTCGTCCGACACCGCTGACGCCAAGACGGCGCTGGAAAGCCTGTCGGCGCGCTATGGCCAGTCTTCCGTCGAGGAGGCCGGGATCGTCGTTGCCCTTGGGGGTGACGGCTTCCTGCTGCAGACCCTGCGCGACACGATGGGGACCGGCAAGAAGGTCTACGGCATGAACCGCGGCACCATCGGCTTCCTGATGAACGAGTATCGTTCCGGTGGCCTGACGGAGCGTCTCGAAGCCGCCGTCGCCGAGACGATCCGCCCGCTGGAGATGCTGGCCGTGACCTCGGAAGGCGAAACGATTTCGGCACTGGCGATCAACGAGGTGGCGCTGTGGCGTCAATCGTACCAGACGGCCAAGATCCGCATCACCGTCGACGAACAGGTACGGCTTGAGGAACTGAACTGCGACGGCGTCATGATCGCAACCCCGGCCGGGTCCACCGCCTACAATCTTTCGGCGCACGGACCGATCCTGCCGCTCGACGCGCCGCTGCTGGCGCTGACCCCGGTCAGCCCGTTTCGCCCGCGCCGCTGGCGCGGCGCGCTGCTCTCCAACAAGGCGACCGTACGCTTCGACATCCGCGAGCCGGAAAAGCGGCCGGTGAACGCCGCCGCCGACCATACCGAGGTCAAGGCGGTGACCTCGGTAACGGTGCGAGAATCACCCACGGCGACAGCAACGTTGTTGTTCGATCCCAATCATTCCTGGAACGAGCGTATTCTCGCCGAACAGTTCCGCTATTGAGCCGGCGCTGCGGCCGACAGGTCGATTAAGCATCCCGATTAAGGTTACAACTTCACAATCGTGCCATTGCTGCCCGTTTCTGTTGACAAATCGAGGGCTTGCTCCTAATTGCAATACCAATCTTGCAGGCGCGTGGCGCTTGCCGCGACAGACGCCATTAGACGCCGTTGCGCTTCCCCGAACCAGCCAAAGACAACAACACTTGTCCTCAGACACCACGACCGCTCAAGAAGCGTTGACCTTCGCAGACCTCGGCCTGTCGCCGAAGGTCCTTTCCGCAGTCACCGACGCCGGCTATACCCAGCCGACGCCGATCCAGGCTGGTGCGATCCCGCACGCCTTGCTCGGCAAGGACATTTTGGGCATCGCCCAGACCGGCACTGGCAAGACGGCTTCCTTCGTGCTGCCGATGCTGACCCGCCTCGAAAACGGCCGGGCCCGCGCCCGTATGCCGCGCACGCTGATCCTGGAGCCGACGCGCGAGCTCGCCGCGCAGGTCGAAGAGAATTTCATCCGCTACGGCAAGAACCACAAGCTCAACATCGCGCTCTTGATCGGCGGTGTCTCATTCGACGAACAGAACAAGAAGCTGGAGCGCGGCGTCGACGTGCTGATCGCGACGCCCGGCCGCCTGCTCGATCACCGCGAGCGCGGCAAGCTGTTGCTCAACGGCGTCGAGATCCTCGTCATCGACGAAGCGGACCGCATGCTCGACATGGGCTTCATCCCCGATATCGAGCGCATCTGCGAAATGATTCCGTTCACCAGGCAGACGCTGTTCTTCTCGGCGACGATGCCGCCGGAAATCACCAAGCTGACCGAGAAATTCCTGCACGCGCCGGTGCGCGTCGAGGTCTCGAAGGCAGCATCCGCCGCCACCAACATCATCCAGCGGCTGGTCAAGTCCGGCTCCAAGCCATGGGACAAGCGCGAGACGCTGCGCAATCTGATCAAGGCCGAAGACGCGGAGCTGAAGAACGCCATCATCTTCTGCAACCGCAAGGTTGAAGTGGCGGAGCTGTTCCGCTCGCTGCTGAAGTATGATTTCGACGCCGGCGCGCTGCACGGCGACATGGACCAGCGCGCGCGCATGCAGATGCTGGCCAATTTCCGCGACGGCAAGCTGCGCTACCTCGTCGCTTCCGACGTCGCCGCGCGCGGCTTGGACATCCCCGATGTCAGCCACGTCTTCAACTATGACGTGCCGATCCACGCCGAGGACTATGTCCACCGTATCGGCCGTACCGGCCGCGCCGGACGCTCCGGAAAATCCTTCACCATCGCGACCAAATCGGACACCAAATACATCGATGCCATCGAACGTCTGATCGGCAACAAGATCGAGTGGCATGACGGCGACTTGTCGACGGTTGTTGCCAGCGAAGGCGGCGAGGATGATGCTCCGCGCCGTGGCAAGGGCGCACCGCGCCGCGCCGGCCGCAAGGACGACGATCGCGGCAGGGAAAAGGGCGGCGAGCGCAAACCGCGCGAACGCCACGCCAAGCGCAGCGAAGACACGGCACCGGAAACAGTCCGCGAGGATCAGCCCGTGGCCGAGGCCGCAGCCGCCGACGTCGGCGAACGGCGCTCGCGCAAGGAAGCGATCCGTTCGGAAAACACCGAGCGCAAATCATCCGATCGCAATGAACAGCGCGCACCGGAACGCGGCGACACGAGGCCGCAGCGCGACAACAGCCGCCCTGCCCGCCAACGACACCAGGAAGACAACGATTCCACCGTCGGCTTCGGCGATGACATGCCGGCCTTCATGCGGATCGTCGCCAAGGTCTGATTCCCGACCGCTTCAAAGGCAAGCCAGCCATCCGGCTTGTCTTCTCGGCAAAGGTTCCTGCCTGACTCGCCCGTTACATCGGCCCAGGCATCATCTTGGTCGGTTTTTCCAGCATCGGAAACTCGGCCTTGTTGCATTTCACGTTCGGATTCGTCGGACTGAACATGCCGTTCGGATTGTCCCCGAGCCAGGCATGCAGGTCGTAGTGGACGAACTCCTTCGGGATGAGAGGGTAGTGCCCCTCCATAGGCCCCATGAAGGTCTGGCCAAACAGCTTCGGGGGTTCCTTGATGTCCGGCGTCAGAGGCACCAGCCATTCCACGCCCACCAGCCGCAAGCCCTTCTTGGTCGGTTCATAGATCAGCACATTGGGGTGCATCGGGTCGAGCTTCTGGCCGACACTCGGGACATTGACGAAGTGGATACCCATGGCGCCCTTCGGGTAGTCCATCGCACCCGCTATCTTTTCTCCGCTGTAGTAGACGCAGCCGACCGTCGACAGATAGAGGTCGCGGACGGCGACGGTGTAATCCTCATATTTGGCGAGCGATTTTTTCAAGGCTTCGATGTCGGCCTTGTTGGCGTCCTCGGCCCGAGCCGAAGCAACGTTCAGCCACGCGCCCACCAAACCTGTCAAAACGAGGACGCCGCAGCGCCCAAGGCTGGCTGTTCTTGTCATGCATTCCTCCCAGATTTCTGATCTGGCCGTGCAAGACCGAGGCGGAAAAATGCTGATTGCGCGGCCAGTGACACCGCCTCATCCCCTCAGGAACAGCGATGATGCTATTCCTTTCCATAGCTCCGGGAAAGCTATATTTTAGCAATAGCTAATTCAACAACGCCAATATCCGCGCAAACAAAAACGGCCCCCATGGGAGCCGTTTCGCTTGATTTGCCGAACGGATCAGGTGAGCGGCGACAGCTGGATTTCGACGCGGCGGTTCTGGGCGCGGCCTTCGGCCGTGGCATTGGATGCGACCGGGCGTGTCTTGCCGAAGCCGGTGACTGCGAAGCGCCGCTGATCCACGCCCTGACCGGACAGATAGTTCGCGACCGCCAAAGCACGACGCTGCGACAGATCGAAATTGTGCTGGTCGCCACCGGTCGAATCGGTGTGGCCGAACACGTCGACCGTGGTCTGCTTGAACTTCTTCAGCACCAGCGCGACAGAGTTCAGGACCTGGTAGAAGCCGGGCTTCACCGCATCCTGATCCGAGTTGAAGGTGATGTCGGACGGCATGTTGAGAATGATCTGGTCGCCGCTGCGGGTGACGCTGACACCGGTGCCCTCGAGCTGCCGGCGCAGTTCGGCCTCGTTCTGGTCCATGGTGGCGCCGATGGCGCCGCCGGCCAGCGCGCCGATGCCGGCGCCGATCAGTGCGTTGCGGCGGTCATTGCCGCCGGCAAGCAGGCCAAGGCTGGCACCCGCCAGGGCGCCAAGGCCGGCGCCGGCCGCCGTGTTGGAAATCTTCTGGTCGCCCGTATACGGATCAGTGGTGGTGCAGGCGCTCACGAGCACAGCCGTCGCCACGACGACGAGCACAGTCTTTTTCATAGGATGGTCCCTCTCCAAGTCACGCCTTGCGGTCGGCGCCAAATCAGCCCTTCCCGCGACTTGTACCACGAATTGCGGCGAAAAGCGGAACGGCAAAAGCGCCGCTCACGGCTTTTCCCAAGGGACCAATACGCGGTTGTGGCACCGTATCGCCGTGCCGGAATGGTCTGGATCAGGCTACCAGAGGTTCTTGCCGTCTATGACAACCACTTCGACCTTGTCGAGATCGAAATCATCGAACAGCCGCGCATTGACGCTGATCTTGGGATTGTCGAAATCCGGCTCGCCGGTCGACCAGTCCGGCGTTTCGGTAAACGTGCCGCAGCCGCAGGTGGCGCAAAAACCGTGCTTTACGGTTTTCGATCCCCAGCGGTAGAAAGAGACGTTCTCCATCGGGCTGGTGAGCTTGAATTGCGAAGGCACGTAGTAGGCCCAGAGCGAGCCGCGCTTCGAGCAGAAAGAACAAGTGCATTGCGTCACCGTCTGCGGTGCCTGCGAAACCTCGAATGTCGTCGCCTTGCAATGACAGCTTGCCTTGATGGTCATCAACGAACTCCTCCTGTCGCCCGCCACCCTGTGCGGCAAAGGCACCATAAAGAGGTGCTCCTGACAACTGTCTGTCAGCAGGCATCACCCGAACCGCGCAAACCCGGCCTGCGGCCCCGGTCACACGCGACCGCGGACGGCCGACCGTCGTCCTGTCGTCAATAGGAGCGCGGCGGCACGAACAGGCAGATCGTCTTGCCGGCGTCGAGACCGGCCTGATGCGCACACCAGTGGAACTCGCCGTCCGGGCTGTCCTTGACGCGCTTGTCGCTCATCGGAACGACCTCACCCGTGCCGGCAATGACATAGCCCTCGGGTTTCTCCAGCACTTCGCCGGTATGGGTCGTGCGACAATCATAGTTGGCGCAGCATGCGAACGGATAACTCCAGCCCTGTGGCTTTGCCGCCGTGGGGGTGGCGTCATGCGCGAAGGCAGGTGTCGTCAGCATTGCCATCGCGCCGATCGCGAACAGGGAAAACAAAAGTCGGCCAGCCGGTTGAACGGCATTGGCCGATCTGAGTGTGGCAGCAGACATGACGCGTTCCTTTCAAACGAGCTCAAGCGTTTAGCTTGCCCGTTCCCGGAACGTATCTTCCCAGTGGCCGGATCGTCGGGTCGCAGATATGCCGCGTCCGGCCATAAATGCTTTTTCTCTCCCAGCCCTTGGATGCTGGGCTGATTCCTTGGTCGGCGCAAGACGATGCATTCCCGACATCGTTCTATGGACGTCAGGTATCCGCTACCGCCGACGAGATGAGGCCAAGGTCAATTCCCGGCAAACGGGCGTCGGATAAACGGAATAGGCCCGCTGTGGTTCCAGCCTACTGCTGGTCAGAGCCGGCAATCACGTGCTCTTGATACTGCGGCAGGTCATCGGTGATGGTGAACCAGCCCGCCTTCGAACCGACGAAGATGTGCGCGGTCGGGCGGATGGATGGGTCGTCGACGAGGGTTCCCATGGCGACATGGACATAGGCCCCGTCGCGCACGAGCGAATAAAGCAAGGAGCCGCACCGGCCACAATGCGCGTTATGGCCGCTTTCGTCGCCGAAGATCAGGAGCTTGTCCTCGCCTTCGGTGAGGACAAGCTTTTCACGCTCGATACCGGCGAAAGGCTTGAAGGCCGAACCGGTGGTGCGCCGGCAGTTCGAACAATGGCAATTCGCGGCATAGATGAATTCGTCAGCGACCTCGTAGTGAACCGCACCGCAGAAGCACTTTCCGGTGAGCTTGCTCGGCAACCCACTCCTCCGTCGCTGTGGTGCGCAGGGGTATATTCAGATTGAGGTCAGCTAACCTCACCTGAACATGGACATATCCTAATCCAGGTCTGCTACGGCTTCGCCCGCGCCGCCCTCGATGCGCTGCGACAACGAGGCTTCCATGAAATCGTCGAGGTCGCCATCGAGCACGCTCGACGGGCTGGTGCTCTCGACGCCGGTGCGGAGATCCTTCACCAACTGGTAGGGCTGCAGCACATAGGAGCGGATCTGGTGACCCCAGCCTATATCGCTTTTCGACGCTTCGGTGGCGTTTGCAACCGCCTCGCGCTTTTTCAGCTCTTCCTCGTAAAGGCGCGAGCGCAGCATCTCCCAGGCCTTGGCCTTGTTCTTGTGCTGCGAACGTTCGGCCTGGCAGGCAACCGCGATGCCGGTGGCCAGATGCGTGATGCGCACCGCCGAATCGGTGGTGTTGACGTGCTGGCCGCCCGAGCCGGACGAGCGATAAGTGTCGATGCGGACATCGGATTCGGAGACGTCGATCTCGATCGTGTCGTCGATGACCGGATAGACCCAGACGCTGGCGAAGGACGTATGCCGGCGCGCATTGCTGTCATAGGGCGAGATACGCACCAGGCGATGAACGCCCGATTCCGTCTTCATCCAGCCATAGGCATTGTGGCCTTTGATCATCAACGTCGCGGACTTGATGCCGGCCTCTTCGCCGTCATGCATTTCCAGCACTTCGACCTTGAAGCGACGGCGCTCGGCCCAGCGCGTGTACATGCGCAGCAGCATCGAGGCCCAGTCCTGGCTTTCGGTACCGCCGGCGCCGGCATGGATTTCGAGATAGGTGTCGTTGGAGTCTGCTTCACCCGACAGCAGCGTCTCGACCTGGCGGGCCTTCGCTTCGCCTTGCATCGAGCGGATCGCGGCTTCCGCCTCGGCGATCACCCCCTCGTCGCCCTCTTCCTCGCCGAGCTCGATCAGGCCGATATTGTCTTCCAGCGCCTGCGTCAGACCTTTCACCGAGGCGATGCCCTCTTCGAGGCCCTGGCGCTCGCGCATCAGCTTCTGCGCTTCCAGCGGCTCGTTCCAGAGGCTGGCGTCCTCGGCGCGCAGATTGAGGTATTCAAGCCGCTTTATGGCCTGATCCCAGTCAAAGATGCCTCCTCAGCAGGGTTATCGCCTGCCTGATCTCGTCGACAATATTCTGCGTTTCCGCGCGCATGGCTGGCTGTTCTGTCCTGTTTGCTGAAGTCGGTTGGCGCGATACATAGGCAGGCCGCCGCCGGCTGTAAAGCAAAATGGGCTGGCGCCAAGGCCAGCCCATCCGCTCATGAAAATCATCAGTAGAGGCCGCCGCCGCCGGACTGAATGGCCTGGTTGGCCTGCGGCGACAACGCGCCCCCCGTGGCATTGGAGCCGTCGGCGCCCATGCCGATCACCCAATAGCTGTCGGCGGGACCGGTACCCGGCTTGAAGGCTTCGATGATGGTGCCGGGATCACCCGATGCGGCACGCATGCCGGTCTTGCGGTTGATGGCGACAAGATTCATGCCTTCGGGCACCTTGAAGTCGACATTGGGCGTGCCGTCCAGCGCCACCCGCATGAAGTCCTTGAAGATCGGCGCCGCGAGACCACCACCGGTGGCGCCATGGCCGAGGCCGCGCGGCGTGTCGTAGCCCATGTAGAGGCCGACGACGAGGTTGGGCGTGTAGCCGATGAACCAGGCGTCCTTTTCGTCGTTGGTCGTTCCGGTCTTGCCGGCGATGTGACGGCCGAGTTCATTGATGGTGGCGCCGGTGCCGCGTTGCACGACACCTTCCATCATCGAGGTGATCTGGTAGGCCGTCATCGGATCGAGCACCTGCTCGGAATTGTCGACCAGTTCCGGCTCCGGCTGGTTTTGCCATTCAGGCGCATTGCAGCCCTGGCAGCCACGTTCGTCCTGCTTGAACACCGTCTTGCCGTAGCGGTCCTGGATGCGGTCGATGAGCGATGGTTTGATCGATTTTCCGCCGTTGGCCATGATCGAATAGGCCGACACCATGCGCATCACGGTGGTTTCGCCGGACCCCAGCGCCATCGGCAGGTAGGGCGCCAGATGGTCGTAGACACCAAAGCGTTCGGCATATTCGACGACCAGCTTCATGCCCATGTCATTGGCAAGCCGCACCGTCATCAGGTTGCGCGACTTCTCGATGCCGGAGCGTAGGGTCGCCGGACCGGCGACGGTGCCGTCATAGTTCTTCGGCGTCCAGCTCGTGTTGCCGCTCTGGATCGTGATCGGCCCGTCCATGATCACCGAGGCCGGCGTATAGCCATTGTCGAGGGCGGCCGAATAGACGATCGGCTTGAACGAGGAGCCCGGCTGGCGCATGGCTTGCGTGGCGCGGTTGAATTCGGACTGCGCGTAGGAGAAGCCGCCGACCATGGCCAGCACGCGGCCGGTGTGCGGGTCCATGGCGATCAGGCCGCCTTCCACTTCGGGCACCTGGCGCAGGCTGTAGGCGCCATCGGCACCATCGTTTTTCTGCACGAAGATGACGTCGCCCGGCTTCAGCACCTCCGCCGGCGACTTGGCCTTGACGGTCTTGCCGGCAACCACATGGCGCATGGCAAAACCCATGTCCTCCTTGCTGATGGTGCCTTCGACGCGCTCCTTGACGATCTCGCCCGACGCCTGCCGTGCCGGCTGCAGGCCGATCGACAGCCCGGTCGCCGAACTGTCGAGCACGACGGCGAGCGACCATTCGGGGACATCCTCCAGCCCCTTGACGGCGCCAAGCGGCACGCCCCAGTCGCCCGAGGCGTCGATCGATGTCACGGGCCCGCGATAGCCGCGCAGCGTGTCGTATTTCATCAACCCGTTCTGCATCGATTTGCGGGCAATGAGCTGGATCTTCGGATCGAGCGTGGTGCGGACGGAGAGGCCGCCTTCGTAGAGCGCATTCTCGCCGTAGCGGGCGATGATCTGGCGGCGCACCTCTTCGGTGAAATACTCGCCGGCGAACAGATAGGTGCCGCTGCGCCGCGGCGTCACGCCCAGAGGCTCGGCCTTGGCCTTGCTGCCTTCCTCACGCGTGACGTAGCCGTTCTCGACCATCTGGTCGATGACCCAGTTTCGGCGCTCGATCGCGCGATCGGCATGCTTGAAAGGGTGGTAGTTGTTCGGCCCCTTGGGCAGCGAGGCCAGGTAGGCGGCCTCGGCCACGGACAGTTCGTTGACCGACTTGTCGAAATAGGTCAGGGCCGCGCCGGCGACGCCATAGGCGCCGAAGCCGAAGAAGATTTCGTTGAGGTAGAGCTCGAGGATGCGATCCTTGGGATAGGCCTGCTCGATGCGGAAGGCGAGGATCATCTCCTTGATCTTGCGCTCGTAGGTCTGGTCCGAGGACAACAGGAAGTTCTTCGCCACCTGCTGGGTGATCGTCGAGGCACCGACCTGACGCCGGCCCGAGCCGAGATTCTGCAGGTTGACGATGATGGCGCGGCCGAGGCCGGTCACATCGATGCCCGGGTGGTTGTAGAAATTCTTGTCTTCGGCCGACAGGAAGGCCGCCTTGACGCGGTCCGGTATGGCCTGGATCGGCAAATACAGGCGCCGTTCGCGCGCATATTCGGCCATCAGCGCGCCATCCGACGCATGGATGCGGGTGGTCACCGGCGGTTCGTATTTGGCCAGCACCTCGTAATCGGGCAGATCCTTCGACAAATGGCCGATATAGATGGCAACGCCCGCCGCGACCAGAAGGGCCAGCGTCGTGCCGATGCCGAAAAAATAGCCAATGAGACGAATCATACCCGCTCCAGTCCTTGGTTCGGGAATTTCCTAGACGAAGCCGCCTTTCGCGCAAGCTTTCGAGCCGGTCCCAATCCGTAATCGAAAACCCTTGTCGCCGCCATGTGGACAAAATACGGCAATGCCTGATTTCGCGGTCGCGAGCCGGAAATAAAAGCACTGGGTGTTGTCGTCGCGCAACGCCGCCTCTGGTTGCAGGCGCCGCCGGTCATGTCAACCTCCGGTTCCCGGTCCGGCCTTGGCCGACGCGAACAGCGCGACGGCGTTGGTTATGCTCTGGGCCGCCTTTCCGCGCCAGTCGGCGTTGAGCAACTGCGCCTCGTCCTTGGCGTTCGAGAGATAACCGAGTTCGACCAGCACCGACGGCACGTCGGGTGCCTTGAGCACCTTGAAGCCCGCCGAACGCTGCGGATTGTTGATCAGGCCGACGCTGGTCGACAGCTGGCCGACCAGCGTGTGGGCGAAACTCATCGAGAAATTGTGCGTTTCGCGGCGGATCAGGTCGATCAGGATGTCGGTGACTTCCTTGTTGTCGTTCTTGATTTCCATGCCGGCGAACTGGTCGGAGAGGTTCTCACGGTCGGCAAGCGCCTGCGCCTCGGGATCCGAAGCCTTGTCGGAGACGGTGTAGACGGTGGCGCCGCGAATGCCCTTGACGCTGATCGTGTCGGCATGGATCGAAATAAGCAGGTCGGCCTCATGCTGACGGGCAATGCGCACGCGATCGTCCAGACGCAGGAATTCGTCTGTGTCGCGCGTCATGAACACATCATAATTGCCGACGGCTGCGAGTTTGTCCCGCAGCTCCGTGGCGAAGGCCAGCGTGACATTCTTCTCGATGGTGCCGTTCAGGCCCTCGGCACCGCCGTCGATGCCACCATGGCCGGGATCGATGACGACGGTGAACCGATGGCCTGGATTGGAGACCGGCCCGGTGCCGACCCGCCCTCCCTTGTCGGTCGAAACGGTCGATCCGGTGGTCAGCGCCTGATTGGCCAGCGCCACATCGAACTCGCGCTCGGATGCCGCCGACATGTCGATGGCAAGGCGGTAGCCGGTGCCGTCCTCGTCCTTGAGCACGTCGAGCTTGTCGACGGCGAACGGTCCCTTGCCGGTGAGGACCAGCCGCGAAACGCCCTCGCCGAGGGCGCCCAGGCGCACGCTCTTGACCAAGCCCCGCGCCTTCAAATCCTTGGCATCAACAGCGAATCTCGTATTCGCGAGATCGATGACAAGACGGTTGGGACCGCGCAGCAGGAACCATTTGATATCGGGTTCGCGATCGAAGTCCATGACGATGCGCATCTTGGTGGCATCGCCGGCCATCTTGTAACCTTTTGCCACGAGCGGAGCGTCGGCGGCATTGGCATTTGAGGACAGGGCAGATGAGACCGCCAGCAGCAGCAAGAGGGCGAAAGCGGCCAGGATCCGGCCGCCGACACGACATCCCTTGTCTGTGAAGTCCGCCAATCCCATCTCTCTTCCAGTCGCTCCCGGTTTGGCGCCCGGCGCCCGGTCATTTCGTCCATATGCCGGTTAGGCCGCGAACTCGATTAACGATTGGTATCCAGAGAAGGTTAACCAAGCCTTTTCATGCAAGGCCGCAAGCCTGGCTTACGCTACGGAACGGCTTTTTGCCGGCATCGGAAATCGGGGTTGCCTTCCATCCCGCCAAATCATAAAAGCGATGGTGGATCACTGCAATCCTGGAACCGCCCTCCTCCGCAGCTTCTTGCTACAGGGTCAGATGTAAAGGCGGCTCCTTTCGCTTCAGGCGAAAAGGGTTCAGGTGATCGCGACGAATTTCGCAGGCGTGCTCCCGTGGCGGGGGAATCGCCTGCGTGAGGAAAACGGCCGGGTTTGTTCCCGCGCCGGCTCTGTATGAGCAAACAAGCTGGTCCGGTTCATCCGGGCTTTGGTTCAAAAGGTTCTGTTGGTGACGATGGCTTCAAGCGCAATCATGGAAAGGTCCGCATCAAACCGCGCCATTATGGCTGCGGGCGGCACCGCCATGGCGCTCAAGCGGCGGCCGGCGGACGTTCAAATATCCGGCACCCACATTCCAGACACGCAGCAGCAGGCTTCGCCTCGCAAGCTGCGGCTGACGGCTGCCGGGGGGAAACGAAATAATGCCCAACAAAATGCTGATAGACGCCTCCCACCCGGAGGAAACACGCGTTGTCGTCGTACGCGGTAACCGTATTGAAGAATTCGACTTTGAATCCCAGGACAAGAAGCAGCTCAAAGGAAACATCTACCTAGCCCGCGTAACGCGCGTAGAGCCCTCCCTTCAGGCAGCCTTTGTCGAATATGGCGGCAACCGTCACGGTTTTCTCGCCTTCAGTGAAATTCACCCCGATTACTACCAGATTCCGGTCGCCGATCGTCAGGCACTGCTACGCGCGGAAGCGCAGGAGGCCGAGGACGAGGAGAACGAGGACGGCGACGGCGATGACCGTCAGAGCCGCGATCGCGGACGGCGCGGCCGCCGGCGCGGCGGAAAGCCCCGTGACCGGGGTGAGCACAAGCGCGATGCAGCCGATTCCGGCGAGGCAAACGACGCTGCCGACGAGGCAGAAGAAGGGGCCGACGCTGGTTTCGAAGAGATCTCGCACACGTCCGAGATCATCGAACATGCGGCCGATACGTCCGAACATGCCGATGCGTCCGAACATGGCGAGGATTCCGCCGAGCAGGACGAAGGCGAAACCCGCGAAGGCGGCCCGACGTCGATCGCCGCCTCGGTCGAGGCCGATGTGATTTCCGAAGCCGTTCCGCAGGCCGAACAAGGCAGCGAAGCGACCTCCGGCGACAATGATCGCGGCATGCTGGAAGAAGTGCAGTCCTCGCATCCGGACGATCACGAGGTCGAATCGGTCGGCGCCGAGGACGCGCTGGAGGAAGTGCGCAACCGCCGCAAGCCGGTGCGCCGCCAGTACAAGATCCAGGAAGTGATCAAGCGCCGGCAGATCCTCTTGGTGCAGGTCGTCAAGGAAGAGCGCGGCAACAAGGGTGCGGCACTGACCACCTACCTGTCGCTTGCCGGCCGCTATTCGGTGCTGATGCCGAACACGGCGCGTGGCGGCGGCATTTCGCGCAAGATCACCAGCGCGGTCGACCGCAAGCGCCTGAAGGAGGTCGTTGCCGATCTCGAAGTGCCGCAGGGCATGGGCGTGATCCTGCGCACCGCCGGCGAGAGCCGCACCAAGGCCGAGATCAAGCGCGATTACGAATATCTGATGCGGCTTTGGGAAAATGTCCGCAATCTCACCTTGCAGTCCACGGCCCCTGCCCTGGTCTACGAGGAAGGCAGCCTGATCAAGCGCTCGGTGCGCGACCTCTACAACAAGGATATCGACGAGATTCTTGTCTCCGGCGAGGAAGGCTATCGCGAGGCCAAGGACTTCATGCGCATGCTGATGCCGAGCCACGCCAAGGTGGTTCAGCCGTTCCGCGACACGACGCCGATCTTTGTGCGCAACGGCATCGAGGCACAGCTAGACCGCATGCTGCAGCCGCAGGTGACGCTGAAGAGCGGCGGCTACATCATCATCAACCAGACCGAGGCGCTGGTTGCCATCGATGTCAATTCGGGCCGCTCCACCAAGGAGCACTCGATCGAGGACACCGCGCTCCACACCAATCTGGAAGCGGCCGAGGAAGTCGCACGTCAGCTCAGGCTGCGCGATCTCGCCGGCCTGATCGTCATCGACTTCATCGACATGGAGGAGAACCGCAACAACCGCTCCGTCGAGAAGCGGCTGAAGGATCACCTCAAGAACGATCGTGCGCGCATCCAGGTCGGCCGCATCTCGCATTTCGGCCTGATGGAGATGTCCCGCCAGCGCATCCGCGCCAGCGTGCTGGAATCGACCATGAAGCCTTGCCCGCATTGCGGCGGCACCGGCCATGTGCGCTCCGATTCGTCGGTCGCGCTGATGGTGGTGCGGGCGATCGAGGAATTCCTGCTCAAGGATTCGCGCAGCCACATCACGGTACGGACGCCGGCGGCGACCGCACTCTACGTGCTCAACCACAAGCGCGGCACGCTGGTGGAACTCGAAAGCCGCTTCGGGCTGACGATCACCGTCGAGGCCGACGATTCGGTCGGTGCGCAGCACTATGCGATCTTCCGCGGCGCGCTGGCTGAAAAGCCGGAAGGCTTTGTCGAGGCGCGCAGCTTCCCGGCCTATGTCGAGCCGGAAGAGCCCGAGGACGAGATTGTCGTCGTCGAGGAAGACGACGAGGCGCCGGTGCAGGCCGAACAGCCACGCCAGCAGCCGCAGCAACAACCCCGACCTGCTGCCGCCGGTGGCGAGGAAGGCGAAGGCCGCGACCGCAAGCGCCGCAAGCGCCGGCGTCGGCGCGGCGGCAAGGATCGCGATCGCGAACATGGCGCCCCGGCGGACGGTGCTTCCGTTTCGGCTCCGGCCGGAGAGTTCTCGGACCCAGACTCGGCCGCCAGCGATGGCGACACAGAAACGGACGACAACGCCCCTGTTGGTGTTGCCGAAACGTCCGAGACAGTTGAGGCTTCAGACGAAGGCCAGGGCAAAAAGCGCCGGCGCGGCAAGCGCGGCGGCAAGCGCAACCGCCGCGAAGACGGTGAAGGCGAGGCTGAGGCAAGCGCTGGCGACGCGGCCGACGCGTCCGAAGTCGAAGTCTCCGCAATCGAGGCCAGCGAGCCGGTGATAGCCGCACCGGCCGAAGAGCCGGTGGCGCTTGCTCCGGCCAATGACGACGCGCCGAGCACGGAGAAGCCGAAGAAGCCACGTCGTGCCGCCAAGCCGAAGAAGGCCGCGGCCGAAATCGTCGCCGAAGAGCCGGCTGCCGAGGCGGAAGCACCGGTCGAGACGCCGGCCACGGCGTCCGACGAAGCAGCGGCTGTGGAGAAGGCACCGAAGGCCCGCCCGTCGCGGCGCAAGCCGGCGGCGGTGAATGCGCCGGTCGAGCCCGTGGTGTCTTCGACCGTAGCGGAAGAACCCGCGGCCAAGGCTGAGGACAAGACCGAGGACAAGCCGAAACGCGGCGGATGGTGGCAGCGGAAGGGCTTTTTCTAAGCCTTTCGGCCACCTGAGCTAGTTCTCTGACAAAAAAATCCCGCGCCGTCTCGAAGACGGTGCGGGATTTTCTTATCTGGCGTTATGCCGGATCGCGAAAGGCTAAAACGCTTCTTTGATTCCAAGCATGTCGTTGTCCCAAAACCGCTGCGCACTTTTGGGCGACATGCATCACGGCGCGAAGATCGACCAGTTCATCATCCTGGCCAGCTTTTCCAGCGCGATCGACCCCAGCTTGGAGTTGCCGTTGGCATTGAGGCCCGGCGACCAGACGGCAAGCGACGCCACGCCCGGCACGATGCCCAATATGCCGCCGCCGACGCCGCTCTTGCCGGGAATGCCGACGCGGAAGGCGAAATCGCCGGAGCCGTCATAGTGGCCGCAGGTCAGCATCATGGCGCCGATGCGGCGCGCCCGCTCGGCCGACACCACGGAATGCCCGGTCGCAGGGTTCTTGCCGCCATTGGCGAGGAAGCGGCCGGCGAGCGCCAGTTGCCGGCAACTCATGGCGATGGCGCAGTGGTGGAAGTAGACGCCCAGCGCCAGTTCCGGCGCATGGTGGAGATTGCCGAAGGATTTCATGTAGTTGGCGAGCGCGAAGTTGCGATAGCCGGTGGCCCGTTCGGATGCTGCGACCTCGCGGTCGATGATGATGGTCTCGTCGTCGGCCAGGAACTGGATGAAGCGCAGGATCTCGCCGATCGCTTCGCGCGGCTGGTGGCCGGCAAGCAGGATATCGGAAATGACGATGGCGCCGGCATTGATGAACGGGTTGCGCGGAATGCCGTTCTCATGCTCGAGCTGCACGATCGAGTTGAATGGATTGCCTGACGGTTCGCGCCCGACCCGCTGCCACAGCGCGTCGCCGACATTGCCGAGCGCCAGTGTCAGGGTGAACACTTTCGAGATGCTCTGGATGGAAAAGGCCTGGTCGGCATCGCCGGCCATCAGCACGCGGCCGTCATTGGTGACCGCTGCGATGCCGAATTTCTTCGGATCGACCTTGCCCAGCTGCGGAATGTAGGAAGCGACGTCACCGCGATCGGTGCGATCGGCCATTTCGGCTGCGACTTCGGCCAATGCCTGTTCAAGTTCCGGCATGTTGCTACCTCAACCAGCGTTCCATGCGCGTTATTGCCTCGACCATGTCGTCGTGGCTGCCGGCGTAGGAGAAACGCATGGTCCGATGCCCAGCCTGAGTGTCGAAGTCGCGGCCGGGCGTTGCCGCCACATGCGCCTCGGCCAGCATCTTTCGCGCGAAGGCCATGCTGTCATCGGTATGCCTGGTGACATCACAGAAGGCATAAAAGGCGCCGTCCATGGGCGCCGCCAGCGGAAAGCCGAGTTCCGGCAGGCGTTTCATCAAGAGCTCGCGATTCCAGGCATAGCGACCCTTGACCGCTTCCAGTTCCTCGGTCGCCCTGAACGCCTCGATCGCGGCGATCTGCGACAGCTCCGGCGGCGAGATGTAGAGGCTCTGGGCGACGCGCTCGACGGGCCGCACCAGGTCTTGCGGCAGCACCATCCAGCCGATGCGCCAGCCGGTCATGCAGTAATATTTGGAGAAGGAGTTGATCACCGTCACATCGCCGCCATAGGCAAGCGCCGTGGTGTCGGGGGCGGCATAGGCCAGCCGGTGATAGATTTCGTCGGAGATGACGGCGATGCCGAGCTCTTGTGCCGTCCTCACCAGAACCGCCAGTTCATCGGCCGGTATGACCGCGCCGGTTGGATTGGCGGGGCTGGCGAAGAGAACGCCTTTCAGCGGCTTTTCACGATGCGCGGTCTCGAGATGGCCGGCATGCAGGTAGGCGGCGTCGCCGAGCTCGATCTCGACCACGTCGATGCCGAGTGCGGCCATGATGTTGCGATAGGCCGGGTAGCCGGGTGCCGCGATGGCGACGCGGTCACCCGGATCGAACATCGCCAGGAAGGCAAGGTTGAAGGCGGCCGACGATCCAGTGGTTACCGCGATCCGGCCGGGCTCGATATCAAGCCCGTAATGATCGGCGTAGTGTCCGGCGATCGCCTTGCGCAAGCCTGCCAGTCCCAGCGCGTCGGTGTAGCCGATGCGTCCATCCTGCAGCGCCTTGGCGGCTGCGGCGCGAACCAGAACCGGTGCGGGATCGGAGGGCTGGCCGACGGCCATCGAAACAACCGGCACGCCCTGGGACTTCAGCCGGTTTGCCTCTGCCAGAATGTCCATCGCATGGAAGGGCTCGACATTGCCACGACGTGAGAGCGAAACGACCATTTAACCAGTATTCCCGATGACTGACGGCGCCAGGCACTGGCGCATGTGCCGCACAAATGCCCGATTGATGTGAGGATCACAAGTTGAGGAAGTTTCCGGCGCCGACTTTTCATCTTTCGCCCGCTCGTCTACCAGTGGAGCCATCATGTTGAGCCGACCCAGATCGACGATTGCCCAGGCAGCGCGCGTCTTCGCGACGCTTTCGCTTGGCGTTGCCGTTGCAATGGCGAGCTCGGTCAGTGCCTTCGCCCAGAACGTGCCGGTGGTGCGCGACGCCGAGATAGAGGCGCTGGTGCGCGATTACGCGCGGCCGATCTTCAGGGCGGCCGGCCTGGCGAATGACGGCATCGACATCGTTCTGGTCAACGACCAGAGTTTCAACGCGTTCGTCACCGGGCGCCGGCTGTTCATCAACACCGGCGCGCTGATGACGGCTGAAACGCCCAACGAGATCATCGGCGTCATCGCGCACGAAGCCGGCCATATCGCCGGCGGCCACCAGCAGAAGCTGCGCGACCAGCTCGAACGAGCCAAGACGATGGCCGTCATCGCGACATTGCTTGGCGCCGGCGCCATTGTCGCCGGTGCCACAACCAGCAGCCGCGGTCTCGCCGGCGCTGGCATGGGCGTGGCCGCTGGCGGCGGCGAGATGGCACAGCGCAGCATCCTCGCCTACCAGCGCACCGAGGAGATGACGGCCGACCGCTCGGCGATCACTTATCTCAACGCCACCGGCCAGTCCGGCATGGGCATGCTGAAGACATTCCGCCGCTTCCAGACCGCACTGTCGCTTTCGGGCGCCCAGGTCGATCCGTATCGGATCAGCCATCCGATGCCGCAGGACCGCATCGCCAATCTCGAAGTGCTGGTGAAACAGGACCCCAATGTCGACAGGCCGGACCCGCCCGCGCTGCAGCAGCGCCATGACATGATGCGGGTGAAGATCGCCGTCTACATGGAAGGCCAGGCGGCCGCGTCGCGGCTGATGCGAAAGATGCAAGGAACCCTCGCCGCGCAGTACGGCGACGCCCAATCTACCTACCTGTTCGGCAACATCGCCGCCGCTCTCGCCAAGACCAATGCATTGATCAAAGCGCAGCCGAAGAATGCCTACTTCCAGGAACTGCGCGGCGACATCCTGATGAAAGCAAACAAACCCAAGGAAGCTGCGGACGCTTACGCCAAGGCGGTCAGCCTCGATTCGGCTCGGTCCGGTCTGCTGCCGGTGTCCGTGGGTCAGGCGCTGATGGCCGCCGGCACGCCCGACTCCCTCAAAAAAGCCGTCGTGCAGATCAACAATGGCCTCGGTCGCGACAAGGAAAATTCAGCCGGATATCGCTATCTGGCACAGGCCTATGGCGAGCTGGGTGACATACCTGGCGCGGAACTTGCCACCGCCGAAAGCCATTTCTATTCCGGCAACTACAAGGATGCGAAGATTTTCGCCATGCGGGCGCAACAGCAGATGAAACGCGGCGAGCCGCGCTGGCTTCGCGCCCAGGATATCATAAACTACAGGCCGTCAACCAAGATCAAGTGAACCTTCCGGTCGCGCGCCACGACATAGCCAGACCGGAAAACAGGTAGAAGGAACAGGAACGATGAAAAAGGCACTGCTGCTGGGCACCACGGGGGTTGCGGTCGCCCTGGCCATGCTGGCTTTCGGATTCGTTGCCGGAAACCCGCAGATCGCCAAGGCCGGTACCGCGCAGCCGGTCGAGACGGCGGCGGCCGATACCAAGATCGACCGCACCGAGGTCGAAGGCATCATCCGCGACTATTTGCTGAAAAACCCGGAAGTCCTCCTGGAGGTCCAGGATGCGCTTGAGGCCAAGCAGAAGGAAGAGCAGCGCATCGCTCATCTCGGCGTGATCAAGGATGCCAAGGACCAGATCTTCAACTCCGCCTTCGACGGCGTCGTCGGCAATCCCAACGGCAAGGTCACCATCGTCGAGTTCTACGACTACAATTGCGGCTTCTGCAAACGCGCCATCGACGACATGCAGGCGCTGACCAAGACCGATCCGGACCTGCGTTTCGTGCTCAAGGAATTCCCCATCCTCGGACCGGATTCGCAGAAGGCGAGCGTGGTCTCGATGGCCTTCCACCTGATGCACCCGGAAAAGTACGGCGAGTTCCACAATGCGTTGCTCGGCGGCCAGGGGCGCGCCACCGAGGCGGCGGCCATGAAGGTCGCGCTATCGCTCGGTGCCGACGAAGCGGCGCTGCGCGAGAAGATGAAGGACCCGACAATCAACGAGGCCCTCGCCAAGACCTACGATCTTGCCAACAAGCTGGCGATCACCGGAACGCCGTCCTATGTCGTCGGCAACGAGGTGGTGTTCGGGGCGCTCGGGCAGGAAGTGCTGGCAGAAAAGATCGAGGCGGCGAAAGCCGCGCTCTGATCTTGCTCGCCAGCTATTTCTCACGGGCACATTTCCGCCTGTTGTGGACAGTGAAAGAACGCACTTGCGCTCTTTCCGCGGGCGGCTATGCCCATTATAGAGGGCCCAGCGCGCCGGCTTGATGACGGCGCCGGGAAAGGTCGGCTTTTGAAAACGGTTTTCGTCCTGAACGGTCCCAATCTCAACGCGCTCGGCAAGCGCGAGCCGGGCATCTATGGCGGCAAGACGCTTGCAGCGATCGCCGACGACTGCAAGCAGGCAGGCACGGCGCTGGGGTTCGAGATCGATTTCCGCCAGTCGAACCATGAGGGCGACCTTGTCGACTGGATTCAGGAAGCCGGCGACAAGGCTGTCGGCATCGTCATCAATCCGGGCGCCTACAGCCACACCTCGATTGCCATCCACGACGCCATCCGCGCCGTCGCACCGTTGCCGGTGGCCGAAGTTCATCTTTCCAACATCCATGCGCGGGAACCATTCCGCCACGTCTCCATGGTCGCGCCGGTCGCCGTCGGCATGATCTGTGGCTTTGGGCCGCTCGGCTATACGCTGGCGCTACAGGCGCTGGCCGCACGCCTATGACCGGCCAACAAACAGAAGGCTCGAAAATGTCGATAAAGAAGACCGGTGTTGACCAGCAACTGATCCGCGATCTGGCGGGCATACTGAACGACACCAACCTCACCGAGATCGAGGTTGAACTGGGCGACCTGAAGGTGCGGGTCTCGCGGCAGGCGCCAGCTGTTCATGCAATCGCAGCGCCGCAGCAGGCCTATGCGCCGGCAGCAGCGCAAGCTGCCTCCGTAGCTCTGCCCGTTGTGGCAGATATTTCCAAGAACGCAGTCACCTCGCCGATGGTCGGCACAGCCTACCTGGCGCCGTCGCCGGACGCCAAGGCATTCATCGAAGTCGGCCAGAAGGTCAAGGAAGGCCAGACGCTGCTGATCATCGAAGCAATGAAGACGATGAACCAGATCCCCTCGCCACGCGCCGGCACGGTGACCGCGATCCTTTTCGAGGATTCGCAGCCGGTCGAATATGGCATGCCGCTCGTCGTGATCGAGTAGAGCGGGCCTGATGTTTCAGAAGATCCTCATCGCCAATCGCGGCGAAATCGCCCTCCGGGTGCTGCGCGCCTGCAAGGAACTCGGCATCCAGACGGTGGTGGTGCATTCGACCGCCGATGCCGACGCCATGCATGTGCGGCTCGCGGACGAGAGCGTCTGCATCGGTCCGCCGCCATCGCGCGACAGCTATCTCAACATCCATCAGATCGTTGCGGCCTGCGAAATCACCGGCGCCGACGCCGTGCATCCGGGCTACGGCTTCCTGTCGGAGAACGCCAAATTCGCCGACATACTGGCCGCGCACAACATCACCTTCATCGGTCCGTCCGGCGACCATATCCGCATCATGGGCGACAAGATCGAGGCCAAGCGAACCGCCAAGCGCCTCGGTATTCCGGTTGTGCCCGGTTCGGACGGCGCCGTCACCGATCAGAAGGAAGCCAGGCGCATTGCCGCCGAGATCGGCTATCCCGTGATCATCAAGGCATCGGCCGGCGGTGGCGGACGTGGCATGAAGGTCGCCCTCACCGAGGCTGACCTGGAGGTCGCCCTGCAGACGGCGAGCACAGAAGCCGGTGCCGCCTTCGGCGACGATGCCGTTTATATCGAAAAATACCTGGAAAAGCCGCGCCATATCGAAGTCCAGGTGTTTGGTGACGGCTTTGGCCGCGGCGTGCATTTCGGCGAGCGCGACTGTTCCTTGCAGCGCCGCCACCAGAAGGTCTGGGAAGAAGCGTCCTCGCCGGCCCTCAATGCCGAAGAGCGCGCCCGCATCGGCGGCATCTGCGCCAAGGCCATCGCCGACCTCGGCTATTCCGGCGCCGGCACCATCGAATTCCTCTACGAGAATGGCGAGTTCTATTTCATCGAGATGAACACGCGCCTGCAGGTCGAGCATCCGGTGACGGAAGCGATCACCGGCATCGATCTCGTGCATGAGCAGATCCGCGTCGCCTCCGGCGGCGGCCTCTCGGTGAAGCAGGAGGACATCAAGTTCAACGGCCACGCCATCGAATGCCGCATCAACGCCGAGGACCCGCGCACCTTCACCCCCTCGCCGGGCACGATCACCCATTTCCACACACCGGGCGGCTTGGGCATCCGTGTCGATTCCGGCGTCTATTCCGGCTACAAGATCCCGCCCTACTATGACAGCCTGATCGGCAAGCTGATCGTGCATGGGCGTAATCGCGTCGAGTGCATGATGCGCCTGCGCCGCGCCCTGGACGAGTTCGTCGTCGACGGCATCAAGACGACGTTGCCGCTGTTTCGCGATCTCGTCGGCAATGCCGACATCGCCAATGGCGATTATGACATCCACTGGCTGGAAAAATACCTGGCCAAGGAAGAGTAGCGCGGAGACGCGATGACCCGCCCCTACGCGCCCGGCTATCGCATCCCCACCGACCTGCTGCTCAAGGCCTACGCCTCGGGCGTCTTCCCAATGGCAGAAAGTGCCGGCGACCCGGAGGTGTTCTGGGTGCGGCCGGAGACGCGCGGCATCATTCCGCTCGATGGTTTTCACGCGCCGAAGAGCCTGAGGAAAACGATCAAGAAGAACCCCTTCGACATCCGTTTCGATTTCGATTTCGAAGCGACCATCGACGGCTGCGCCGAAAAGCGCGTGGAACGGCGCTCGACCTGGATCAATGCGCCGATCCGCGAAGCCTATGTCGAGTTGCATCGGATAGGCCATTGTCATTCGGTCGAGGCGTGGCGCGAGGACCGGCTGGTCGGTGGCCTCTATGGCGTGTCGCTCGGCCGGGTGTTTTTTGGCGAGAGCATGTTCGCCAGGGAGACGGACGCTTCCAAGACCTGCCTTTTCTATCTCGTGGAGCGCTTGAAGGCACGCGGCTTCGCGCTGCTCGATACGCAGTTCACCACCGAGCACCTCAAGCGCTTCGGCGCCGTCGACGTGCCGCGCGGCAAATATGAAAAGATGCTAGCCGACGCGCTGAAGGGCGAGGCCGTATTCTATCCCTGACGCCAATTCTATCCCTGAAGATTGAGCCTACTTCCCAGTGGCGGCTTCCAACGGCGTCTGCGAATGGAACATCATTTTCCAGCCGTTGACGCGATGGACATAGCCGGTGCTGACCAGCGCGGCGTAAGGTTCGCCGTTCTCGCGTGTCGCATGTGCCTCGTAGGTCAGCATGATGATGTCGCTGCCCGGCTCGATAATACCCTTGAGGTCGATTTTCAGGTCGCGCCAGCGGTTGGGCTTGGTCGCGGTCTTGGCGAGATCGGCATTGTCCATCGCCTGTGCCATCTGCGGAAACGCCACCAGGCATTCGGTGTCGGCATTGGCCGTATAGTAGGCCGCGTCGCCCGTCCAGAATCCCTTTTCGAGTTCCAGCAACTCTGCCTTGCCGGCCGTGATCCGCTTGCTGTCTGACATCGGAAGATCCTCCCTGCGCATAAATGCGCGCTCATCCGTGCTCCAACGTATGGTGGCAAGGACGGTTCCGGAGGATCAGTTGGTGTCGGTCGTATCGGGGTCCGAAGCGTCCGGCTCCGTCACGCCAGGCTCTGTCACGTCCGGAGCGGTCGCGGCTTTCGGTTTGGCCGCGGCGGGCTTGGGCGCCTCGGCTTTGGTCGAGTCTGCCTTGGCGCCATCGGGCGCCGGCACATCCGACTTCTGCTTGCAGGCCTTCAGCCAGACGTCGTAGACGGCATGCTCGACGGCATTGAGGCCGGGGCTTTCGGCAAACATCCAGCCGGTGAAGATGCGGCGGATCTTGCGGTCCAGCGTGATCTCGTCGACCTCGACGAAGGAATCTGTCTTCGGTTCTTCGGTCTGTGGCCGCGAATAGCAGACGCGCGGCGTCACCTGCAAAGCACCGAACTGCACCGTCTCGTCGATATAGACATCGAAGGTGATGATGCGGCCGGTGATCTTGTCGATACCGGCAAACTCGGCAACGGCGTTGGTAACCCGGTCCGATCCCGGGGCTGGCGCCGGCGCGGGGGCGGCGGGGGTCGGCGAAGCGGCAAACGCCGCGGTGCTGACGGCAAGACCGGCGGCTAGCGTCAGACCGCCCATCGATGTCAGGTTGAAAAAGCTCATGCAAGGATACCGGTGGTTCGCGCCCGGGTGATTCTGTCGATCGCCAAGGCTAGTCGCCGTTTTCTGATCAGCAAGCAGCTAAACACCAATTGTGGCGATAAAGCACTGGCCTGCACCCTACCATTACGACCCGGGCGTCCAGGCGTCGTAGTCGCCGGTGACCTGCGGACGATGCTGATTGGTCAGCACCGAGCCCTTCGGGCGATAGGCCGCCGGGCTGCCGGTCAGATTGGGCTGATGCGGCTTTTGCCAGTCGCGCGGCTTGTAGTCCTCGCTGGACGGCGCGACGTCGACGCGGTGGTGCATCCAGCCGTGCCAGCCGGGCGGTATCGCCGAAGCTTCCGAATAATTGCGGTAGATGACCCAGCGGCGCGTGCGGCCTTCCGAATCGATGCCGCCTTCGTAGTAGAAATTGCCGGTTTCGTCCTGGCCGACCTTCTTGCCGTACCGCCAGGTGTGCAGGCGCGTTCCAATCGTCTGGCTGTTCCACCAGGTGAAAAACTGCGTAAGGAAAGTCTTCATTTCAAAACCCTCGCGCCGGCAGCGCCCGTTTTCCTGCTTATGGCGTCAGGCCTTGCCGAAGGCAAGGCTTTTGCCACGGCGTGCGCGCAAATGGCTTGCCGGAAACCCGACACAAGCCTGTGATCCTGCCGGTCACTGCATGCACGCTTGCCAAGCCTTTACGGTATTTCTAAAGCTCTGCGCGCCCATGCCTGCATCCAGCCCGGCTTGAGGCCAAAGGAGGTGACGATTGGCCACGGAATTGCCGACCACCGACATTCGCATCAGCGCCGAGGCGATTCGCCACCGCAAGGGCGGCACGCCGATCGTTTGCCTGACCGCCTATACCTATCCCATCGCCCGTCTGCTCGATCACCATGTTGACCTGCTTCTGGTCGGCGACAGTGTCGCCATGGTCCTGCATGGCCACAAGACGACGCTGGGCGCCTCGCTGGAGATGATGATCGCACATGGGCAGGCCGTGATGCGCGGCTCGGCCAGGGCCTGCGTCGTCGTCGACCTGCCGGCCGGCAGCTATGAGGTTTCGGCAGCACTTGCCGTGGCCTCGGCGCGGCGGGTCGTCGACGAAACCGGCTGCCAGGCGGTGAAGCTCGAAGGCGGCCTCGACATGACCAGCCAGATCGAGGCCATCGTCGCCGCCGGCATTCCGGTGATGGGACATATCGGCCTGCAGCCGCAATCGGTGGAGAAGGACGGCGGCTACAAGATCAAGGGCCGCACGGAGGAGGCTGTTGCGGCATTGCTTCGCGATGCGCTTGCCGTCGAGAACGCCGGCGCTTTCTCGGTCGTCATCGAAGGCACGGTCGAGAGGGTCGCCGCCGAAATCACCCGCCGCATCGCCATTCCAACCATCGGCATCGGCGCCAGCGGCGACTGCGACGGCCAGATCCTGGTCATCGACGACATGGTCGGGCTGACCGTCGATCGCGTGCCGAAATTCGTCAAGGAATACGCGGATCTGCGCAGCGTGATCTCGCGTGCAGCTGAAAGCTACGCAGCCGAGGTGCGGGGCCGGACATTCCCCGGCCCCGGCCATGTCTTTTCGGCGACAAACAGCAGGGACGACGCATGAGCCAACCCGTCGTCGTCGACAGCGTGGCCGCACTTCGCGCGCAAATCCGGGACTGGCGGCGCGACGGCCTTCGTGTCGCCATGGTGCCGACCATGGGTGCTTTGCATGACGGACACATCTCGCTGGTCAGGATCGCGCTCCAAAAAGCCGAGCGCTGCGTCGTGTCGATCTTCGTCAATCCGACGCAGTTCGCGCCGAGCGAAGACCTCGACAAGTACCCGCGCCAACTCGGCCGCGACCTCGACCGGCTGGGCGCGGCAAAAGCCGACCTTGCCTTCACACCGACGGTTGGCGAGATGTATCCCGCCGGCTTCGCCACGAAAATCTCGGTAGGCGGCCCCTCCGGCGGGCTCGAATCGGACTTTCGGCCGACCTTTTTCGACGGCGTCGGGACCGTGGTGGCAAAGCTCCTGCTGCAGGCAACGCCCGACTGTGCGGTCTTCGGCGAGAAGGATTACCAGCAACTTTGCGTGGTGAGGCAGCTCTGCCGCGACCTCGACCTGCCTGTCGAGATCATCGGCGCACCGACGATCCGCGACGCGCATGGTCTCGCCATGTCGTCACGCAACGCCTATCTCGATGAGGCCGAACTGAAGATCGCCCGCCAGCTCAACGTGATATTGCGCAATACGGCTGCGGCCCTGGCGGCAGGCGCCGGCCAGAGCGACGCAACCGAAGAGGCCAGCCGCGCCCTCATCGCCGCCGGCTTTCAGAAGGTCGACTATGTCGAGGCACGCCAAAGCCTGACGCTTGCGCCATGGCGTCGAAACCGCGAAGGGCGTCTTCTTGCGGCAGCATGGCTCGGCAAGACGAGGCTGATCGACAATGTGGAGGTTCCCGCTGCCTAGCGAGAAGGCTTCGGCCAGATAGACACGGGCCGCGACCAAGGTCGATGGTCCCGCACTCCCGGCGGATTGCCGCCGCGCCTAGCTCTCGCTCTTTTGTCCGCCGGCCCTGACGATCAGGTGTCCCGCCACGATCCCAACCACCCCGGCAAGGGCTTTCACCAATGCATCGATGAGGCGTGCATGGCGACCGGGATCAATGAGCTGAAGCAGTTCCAGCATGCCGGCGGTCACAGCCACAAAGATCACGACCTGATACAGTCGGTTGGGAAAGCCGATCGCCAGGGCGAAGCCCAGCAGGACATAAGCCAAGGCACGCTCGACATTCGCTTCAGCGAGGTGCGGCCGCATCTGGATCGGCGACAAGGTCGCGAAAATGATGATGGCGAGCAGCGCCAGCGCTGTAATGCGGGACAGTTTGGTCATGCCCTTGCATATCCGTCGTGAGCCGGCACAGCAAACGCCGCGATGACGCATGGCTTGATCGCTCTATTCATCCCGGTGGTCTATCCCAGCGGTTTCTCGAAACTCAGCGTCGTCGGCCTTGAGGTATCACGGGACTCTTCCGCGGCACTGACAGGCAAGAACCCTTTCGACCGATAGAAGGCGATGGCACCGGCATTGGCTTCCTCGACCTCGACGCGCAGCGTTCGCGCTTCCGGGAAACTGGCTTCGACCTCGTCGAGCAGTGCTTGCCCGATCCCCCGCCGCTGACAGTCCGGATGGACGTAGAGCTGGTTCAACAGGATGATTTTCGCATCGGCGGTGGCGGCGGCGAAAGCCATGCCGCCGATCCGCTTGCCGTCATCGGCCACCAGGAATTCCGAGTTGGGCCGCGTCAGCCGCGAGCGGAGCGAAGCGATCGAGTGCCATTCGTCGGTGATCTCGGCGACTTTGGCAGCGCCATAAATGGCGTCATAGGTCGCATGCCACGTTTCCACCAGCAGCGTCCGCACAGCGGCAAGGTCGCGTTCACCTGCGGTGCGGACGAACACGGCGCTACTCGATGCCCAGCTTGGCCTTGACGAGGTCGTTGACGGCTTGCGGGTTGGCCTTGCCGCCGGTCGCCTTCATTACCTGGCCGACGAACCAGCCGGCCATGCTCGGCTTGGCGCGCGCCTGTTCGACCTTGTCAGGGTTGGCGGCGATAACGTCGTCGACGGCCTTCTCGATGGCGCCGGTGTCGGTGACCTGCTTCATGCCACGGCTCTCGACCAGTTGGCGCGGGTCGCCGCCCTCATTCCAGACGATCTCGAACAGGTCCTTGGCGATCTTGCCGGAGATGGTGCCATCCCTGATCAGATCGATGACCGCACCGAGCTGCTCGGGCGAAACCGGAGCGTTTCCAATGTCTTTTCCGGCCTTGTTCAATTGCCCGAGCAGATCGTTGATGACCCAATTGGCGGCAAGCTTGCCGTCGCGGCCGGCGGCCACCTTTTCGAAATAGTCGGCGATCGGCTTTTCCGAAACCAGGATCGAGGCGTCATAGACGGACAGGCCGAGCGACGCGATCAGCCGCGCCTTCTTGTCGTCCGGCAGTTCCGGCAATTCCTTGGCCAGCGCATCGACATAGGCCTGGTCGAATTCCAGCGGCAAAAGGTCGGGATCGGGGAAGTAGCGGTAATCATGCGCCTCTTCCTTGGAGCGCATCGAGCGCGTCTCGCCCTTGACGGCGTCGAACAGCCGCGTCTCCTGATCGATCTTGCCGCCATCCTCGAGGATGGCGATCTGCCTGCGCGCCTCGTAGTCGATGGCCTGGCCGATGAAGCGGATCGAGTTGACGTTCTTGATCTCGCACCGCGTGCCGAACTCGCCGCCCGGCTTGCGCACCGAAACGTTGACGTCGGCGCGCATCGAACCTTCGTCCATGTTGCCGTCGCAGGTGCCGAGATAGCGCACGATGGTGCGCAGCTTGGTGACATAAGCCTTGGCTTCGTCGGCCGAGCGCATGTCCGGCTTGGAGACGATCTCCATCAGCGCCACGCCGGAGCGGTTGAGATCGACATAGGACATGGTCGCATGCTGGTCGTGCATCGACTTGCCGGCATCCTGCTCCAGATGCAGCCGCTCGATGCCGACCTCGATGTCCTCGAATTCGCCCTGGCGGTCCGGGCCCACCGAAACGATGACCGTGCCCTCGCCGACGATCGGCTGCTTGAACTGCGAGATCTGGTAGCCCTGCGGCAGGTCGGGATAAAAATAGTTTTTCCGGTCGAAGACCGATTTGTGGTTGATCTGCGCCTTCAGCCCCAAGCCGGTGCGGATCGCCTGCTTGACGCATTCCTCGTTGATGACCGGCAGCATGCCCGGCATGGCCGCATCGACAAGGCTGACATTGGCGTTGGGTGCCGCGCCGAAGGCGGTCGAGGCGCCCGAAAACAGCTTTGCTTCCGAAGTGACCTGCGCATGGACCTCGAGGCCGATGATGATCTCCCAATCGCCGGTGGCGCCGGGGATCAAGCGTTTCGCGTCGGGGGTACGGGTATCGATGAGGGTCATGGCGGCCTGCGAATTGCGGTGACTGAACTCACGTTTGAACGTGAATTTCACGTCGAACGTGGAAGTCATTCGCTAGTGCAAACCGCCAAAAGAGACAAGCGCAAAGCCGCAGGCTGGCCTTTTCAGCGGCTTTCGCCCCGGCGCGGGCTCTAATTCGTCCGGTCCAAACTCGACAACAGGCAGCATTTGGCTCCGCCGGTCGGTCCTCCGGCCGGCGGTTTCCTTCACCGCTCAGGCGGTGGCGATATAGGCCCTGATCTCGTCGGCCTCGCGTTCGACATCCTCGATGCGGCGCTTGACCACGTCGCCGATGGACACGATGCCATCGAGCATGCCGTCCTTTTCCACCGGCAGATGGCGGAAGCGGCCCCGGGTCATGATCTCCATCACCTCGTTGACGGTGTGGTTTTCGTTGCAGATCTTCACCTTCGGCGTCATCGCCGAACGCACGGCGATGTCGAGCGCTGCGCCACCTTCGCGCGCGACTACCCGCACGATGTCACGCTCCGAAAGGATGCCGACGATCTTGCGGTCGCCATTGGTGATAACCAGCGCACCGATCTTGTGTTCTGCCAGGATGCGGATGGCTTCGCTCAGCTTTTCGTTCGGCCCGAGCGTGAACACCTCATGGCCTTTTCTCTCGAGAATTGCCTTAACCGTCATGGCGTCCTCCTCTGCTTCGCCTGCCGGTTCCTGCCCTGACCGGCCTTCACATAAGAGTGAACATCGTGCGCCGTGATCGGTTGCATTTCAAGTGCGGTGGTCGACCGTCTCCCACTCGGGCGCCTGCCATCGCCTGTCGAACCAGCGCAGGCCGAAGAAGCCGGCGACGAAGCCGCCAATATGGGCCTCCCAGGCGATCTGGCCGTCCACTCCCGGGGCAAAGCCGAGAAGGCCGGTGGCGAGGTTGATGATCATCCACATGGCGAGGAAGATCACGACACCGCGCAAGCGCAGTACGAATGCGATCGGCAGCACAGGGCCGGCGAAGGCAGCCTTGCCGGCCGAACGGTCGGTGCGAAAACCAAAACGCGCCGCAGCCCCCATCATGCCCGAAATCGCGCCGGAAGCGCCGACCAGCGGCGCTTCTCCGTAAGGATGCATCGCCCAGAAAAGTGCGACCGAAGCCAGCCCCGTCACGGCAAAGAACAGAGCGAACCAGAGTGTGCCCAGGCGATTTGCCAACGGCGAACCGAAAGCGGCGAGCCACACCATGTTGATGGCAATGTGGGCAAGGCCGCCATGCATGAAGGCATAGGTGAAGGGCCGGGAAAAAAGGAACCAGTCGAAGCCGTATTGGCCGGTGTAGAGAACAGGGATGAAGGCCCCGTCATACAGCAGCGTCATCTGCTGGGTCTCGCTCAACACATACTGCTGCAGCAGATAGACGGCCACGCAGATGCCGATCACCGCCAGCACGACGGGCGGCAGATTGAACACCGGCTCGCGCCGTCGTCGCTGCGCGTCGTCCATCTGTTCCGTGTCCGAAGGGTTTACCGGTTCGTTCATGCGCATCTGGTCCAGGAATTCCTGCGCGTCCTTTAGAGCAAGGATGTCCGGGTTGGAACAATTCTGTTTTCTCAACAGCGAACGCCCGGCACCGCATCGTCTTCATTTGCTACGAAACCGAAAGGAAGCGAAGTGGAAATGCTCCGGGATTTGAAAAACTCGCAATGAGCGTTCTCGGAAGCGATGGGCCTCCTCCCTAGAATGCGGCCAATTTCAAAGGGGTCTCCACATGATCAAGCATATTCTTTCGCTGGCGGCAGCCGCCGGCATAGCCGGTCTCGCCACCGCTGCTTCGGCGCAGGGCATATCCGGCGCGCCGGCACCCTTCGATAAGGGCGGCGTCAAGATCGCCGTCGTCAGCTTCCTCGGCTCCGGTGACTGGCTCCAGGCATTCGAGGCCGGCGTGAAGCGCCAGGCCGATGCGCTCGGCATCGAGGCCAACATCTCGCAGGCGCGCAACGACATCAACACCGAGCGGCAGTTGATCCAGCAGGCGATCAATCTCGGCGTGCAAGGCATCATCATCAACAACGGCCAGCCCGAAGCCATCAAGGACGTCGCACAGGCAGCGCTTGACGCCGGCATTCCAGTGGTGGCCTACGACACCAACCTCGACAACCCCAAGATCCCGCAGGTCGAGCAGTCCGATGCCGACATGGCGCGCCTCGTGCTCGACCAGGCGGTCAAGGACCAGGGCGAGAAATTCGACGGCGGCGTCCTCTATGTCGCCGGCTTCGCACCGCTCGACCGTCGTTATGCGGTGTGGAAGGATTTCGGCAAGAAGTACCCAGGCATCAAGGAAGTCGCCACCTGGGGCGTGGTCAACGACACCGTTGCCGCTTCGGTCGCCGACCAGACCAAGGCCGTGCTCACCGCCAACCCGACGCTTTCGGTCGTCTTCGCCCCATGGGACGAGTTCGCCCGTGGCGTGAAGCTCGCCATCGACGAGCTTGGCGTGGCAGACAAGGTGAAGATCTACGGTGTCGATATCTCGACCTCGGACATCCAGGCCATCCTCGAGCCGAACAGCCCGTGGGTGGCGACGGCGGCAACCAACCCGGCCGTCGTCGGCGAGGCTTCGGTGCGCGCGCTGGCCCAGCTGATCGCCGGACAGAATCCCGGCCATTCGGTGCTGATCCAGCCGACGCTCGTCACCAGAAAGGACCTCGTCGACAACAACATCAAGACGATCGAGGACCTGCAGGCGAAATTCCCGGCCTTCAAGGACAGCGATGCCGCAAAGGCACCGTGGATCCCGGCGACGAATTGAGCTTCAGCGCCTTCACAAAATCAGCGATCCAAACAATCATCCCCCGGCCTGCTGGGGGATGATTGCGCCTGCCTCCGCCACACCACCCGCTGCGACAGGCAAAGTACGCCGGACCGACCTTTTGAAAGACAATTATGGTTTCTGTCCCCACCCCCGACTATTCCAGGAACATGCGCCTGATCGGTCATTCCGACCAAGGCGGGCGGCCGGACGGATTGCAGGTGATGGTGCATCGCGGCTTCGCCTATGTCGCGCATCCCTGGTCACAAGGCTTTTCCATCATCGATGTACGGGATCCCAAGAATCCGGGCGGGACGGTGTTCGTGCCCGCGCTGCCGAATACCTGGACCATCCATCTGCAGACGCATGAGGATCTGCTGTTGGTCGTCCATGCACGCGATCTGTTCGCCGACGCCGCTTTCGCGTTCGACGAGAAGGTCTACTACACCCAGTCGATCGGCGAGACGATCGGCACCGTGTCTGGTTCGGGCGCGGCGCGGACCTGGTCGGCCGGCATGGCCGTCTATGACATCTCGAAGCCGACGCAGCCTCGCCAGATCGGCTTCTTCCCGGTCGACGGCATCGGCATCCACCGCATCTGGTACGTCGGCGGGCGCTACGCCTACGTATCGGCGCTTCTCGACGGCTACAGCGACTACATCCTGCTGACGGTCGACCTTCAGGACCCGGCACGGCCAGTCGAGGCCGGTCGCTGGTGGATTCCAGGAATGCATCTTGCCGGCGGCGAGACACCCGGCTGGCCCGACGGCCGCCGCTATGCGTTGCATCATGCGGTCGTCGAGGGTGATACCGCCTATGCCTGCTGGCGCGACGGCGGGTTGACCGTCCTCGATGTCGCCGACCCTGCCCTGCCGAGGCTGATCAGCCACAGGAACTGGTCGCCGCCCTATGGTGGCGGCACCCATTCGGCGCTGCCGCTGCTCAAACGCGGCTTGCTCGTTGTCGCCGACGAGGCCGTGCTCGACCATGAGGAGGATGGGCGCAAGCTCACCTGGATCTTCGACATACGCGATCCGGCGAACCCGATTTCGATCTCGACCCTGCCGACCCCGGACGAGACCGATTACACCGCCAAGGGCGGACATTTCGGTCCGCACAATCTGCACGAGAACCGGCCGGGCAGCTTTGTGTCAGACACCCTGATCTTTGCAACCTACCAGAATGCCGGCGTGCGCGTTTTCGACATCTCCGATCCCTATCGCCCAAAGGAGACCGGGGCGCTGGTGCCGCCGGCTCCCAGCCGCATGGTCGACAAACGTCCGAATCGGCCGCAAGTGATCCAGTCGACCGACGTATTCGTCGACGCCAACGGCATCGTCTATTCGCCGGATTACAATGCCGGACTGGCGATCATGGAATATGGCGGCTGACAATTACGACCGTGCCCCGTTGGCTTGCTTGCCTTTCCCAGTTCCCGCTCAACCTGTAACCGGCTGAACCAATTGTCCCTCACCGCCGCCCCCATTGCCGTCGCTGTCGCCGGGATCGAAAAATCCTTTGGCCCGACGCGCGCGCTCGCTGGAGCCGATCTTACCGTGGCAGCCGGGGAGGTCGTGGCCCTGATGGGCGCCAATGGCGCCGGCAAATCGACTCTGGTGAAAATCCTTTCAGGCTCGCATGTACCCGACGCCGGAACGATCACCCTGGGCGGCAGGATCGTCGCCCTCGCCTCGCCCAGCGCCGCCAAGGCCGCCGGCATCGCGACCGTCCATCAGGCGACGGATCAGGCGGGGGCTGCCGGACTGACGGTCGCGGAGAATCTTCTGCTCGATGAACTTTGCCAGCCGGGCGGGCGCTTCTTCGTCTCGGCCCGGTCGATCCGCAGGCGTGCGCGCGCCATCGCGGCGCTGATCGATCTCGACCTGCCGCTCGACCGCGACTTCGTCGACCTGCGGCCGGCGGAGCGGCAATTGATCGCCATCGCCCGCGCCGTCGCGGCCAAGGCCTCCGTTCTAATCCTCGACGAGCCGACATCCAGCCTCTCGGCCACGGAAGCGGACCGGCTTTTCGCCATCATCCGGCGGCTGCGCGCGGGCGGCATGGCAATCCTCTACATCTCGCACAGGCTGGGCGATCTTGCCGCCATCGCCGACCGCGCCGTGGTCATGCGCGGCGGTCGCATCGTCGGCGCCTTTGCCAAACCGATCGATTTCCCGGCCGCCGTTGCTGCCATGATCGGGCGGACGCTGGAAGCCGCCACCCATGACGGCAAGATTTCGGCGGCCCCAATCATCGCCTCCATCAAGGGCGCGCAACTGATTCCCGGTGCGAGGCCTTTCGATCTCGATCTGCGCTCCGGCGAGGTCATCGCGCTGACCGGCACGCTTGGCTCGGGCAAGACCCGGCTGCTGCGCACGCTTTTTGGTCTGGAAACGCTGGCGCAAGGCAGCTTCGTGCTCGATGGAAAACCGTGGCTTTCCAACGGGCCGGCGCGATCGATCGAAAACGGCGTCTTCATGGTCGCCGAGGACCGCTGGGCATCGTCGCTGCTACCGCCCGAGGTTCCCGGCGCCTCGATTGCCGGTACTATCGCCCTGCCACATCTGAGGCGCTGGTTTCCGGACGGCCTGCTGCGGGTCGCGCGCGAGCGCAAGGTTGCCGCCGAGGCGATCGCCCGGCTCGGCATCAAGGCGCGCGGCCCCGATGACACGCTCGACGAGCTTTCCGGCGGCAACCAGCAGAAGGTCGTGCTCGCCCGATGGCAGGCGGCACCTTGCCGGCTGCTGCTGCTCGACGAGCCCTTCCAGGGCGTCGACATCGGCGCCCGCGCCGACCTGATCGCCGCAATCCGCAACAGCCAAAGCGGTTCCGCCACGCTGATCGCGACCAGCGATACCGAAGAAGCGCTGGAGGTTGCCGACCGCATCCTCGTCATGCGCGATCACTCCCTTCACGAGGCCGGCGACGGCCATGGCCCGCTGACAGACCAGATCGGCAAGGTCGAGAGCGAAAAGGCCGGAGAGCATCGATGACGAACCCGACGACGGTCCAGCAGGCCGCTCCGCGCACATCGCTTTTCCGCGAAACGCGCCGTTACGCGCTGTTCGTGCTGCTGGCAGTGATGGTGATCGGCTTCTGGTACGCGCAGCCCGCCTTCATCCGCTCGGCCAACCTGTTCTCCATCCTGCAGGCGGTTTCGGTCGTGGCGATCCTCGGCGTCGGGGTCTCGATTACGATGTCGGCCGACGGCTTCGATCTCTCGGTGGGCAGCATCGCCGCCTCGTCGGTGATGGCGGCAAGCTATGCCATGGTCGTATGGCAGCTGGCTGCGGCCCATACCATGGGTCTGGTCTTGCTGATGGGCGCCTTCATAGGCCTCCTGAACGGACTGCTGATTGTCCGCATCGGCGTCCCCGATCTTCTCGCCACGCTGGCGACAATGTTCCTGCTCGCCGGCCTGCAGCTGATCCCGACCGGCGGCCGCTCCATCACCGCCGGCATGGTGCTGCCCGACGGCTCGTCCGTTCCCGGTGCTTACGATCCGGCTTTCCTGATCCTTGGCCGGTCACGGCTCTTCGACACCGTACCCCTGTCTGTCGTGGTCATGGCGGTGGTCGCCATCCTCGCCTGGTTCCTGATGGAGCGTACGCGCTGGGGACGCGTCTTCTATGCGATCGGCGGCAACGAAACGGCCGCGCATCTATCCGGCGCGCCGACCAAGGCATATCGACTCTGGGCCTATATCCTGTCCGGCACGCTTGCTTCGTTGGGAGGGCTGATCGTCGCTTCGCGTGTCGGCCGCGGCGACGTCTCGGCCGGCAACTCGCTCCTGCTCGATGCGGTGGCGGCCTCGCTGATCGGCTATGCCGTGCTCGACAAGCGTCGCCCGCATGTGATCGGCACGGTGGCCGGCGCAATTTTCGTCGGCGTCCTCCTGAACGGCCTCACCATGCTGAACGCGCCCTACTACACGCAGGACTTCGTCAAGGGTGTCGTGTTGGTTGGCGCTCTGGCGCTGACCTTCGGCCTGGGGAAGAAGCGATAGTTCACACCAGCCGACCACGGAACGCAGATTTTTCGTCGCATAGCGATCGGACGATGCCGCCTTAGCGACCGCCGGGATGGTTGCCAGCACTTGTCGGCAGGTAGAAATACACGCCGCCGTTAACCCCGAATCGCCTGGCGCGAATCAAAAAAAAGCCGTTCAAGGTTTCCCTTGAACGGCTGGTCGAGCCCCCTGCTCCCCTAAAACTCTTGACTGAAGTGCTGCCGATCGTCGCGAAACGACCGCTTCTGGAGTGGTTTTTGTGTGCCACGGGGCTCGCTTCGACGCAACGTAAACCACTTGTTAACCTTAACGGCCCCGACCCGTGAACAAGTGTTAACGACGCTGGCACGCTTCCTGCTCCGCAACGCATGTAGGTCATCGGAGGGCGCCCTTCTGTTCACCGATGGGACATCAGACGACAGAATGCGCGGAGCAGCATAGCATGAACCAGAATGGATCGATCACGCTGTTCCAATATTGGAACCGTCTGCGTGACGGACGCCCTGCCCCGAAGCGTTCAGAGGTCGAGCCGGCCGACATCAAGTCGCTGCTGGCCGACACCTTTATCCTGGAACGTGACACGCGCGGACAGGCCGTGTTCCGGCTCGCCGGCACGAGGCTTTGCGCCTGCTACGGCCGCGAGCTCAAGGGGTTTTCCTTTCCGTCGCTGTGGCGCGAGAAGGATCAACGGCTCGTCTCGCGGCTGATCCACGGCGTCTTCGAGCAGAAGTCGGTCGTGCTCATCAGCTATGAGGGCTTCAGCCGCAACGGGCGCTCCAACAACTTCGAACTGCTTGCCCTGCCGCTTGACGGCGGCGTCGAAAATCCACGCTGCCTGGGCGTCATCAGCGCCGTGGAGAAGCCCTTCTGGCTGGGCGCCGACCCGATCACCGATGCGTTGATCGATTCGATCCGCGTCATCGATCCGGAGAAGGAGCTTCTCAACAACCGTCCGGCGATCGATGTTCCCTCGCTCGTTCCCGATGAACTTGGAGCACCCGAGACGATCTCGGCGCTCGGCCGGGCGCGCCGCATCCGCCATCTCGTCGTGTTCGATGGCGGGCGCGAGGAATAGTCCGTTTGCGGCCTGATGCACGTCGCCCAAAACCGCGCCGCTGTTTTGGCACCACGGCCTGCAAAAAGGAAACCCTGGCGCGCCCGCTTTTTCCCTTTGTTAACCCGCTTTGTTGTACTTCTCTGATGAAGTTCCTCGCATCGGCGCGCGGGATGCCAAACGGGGTGTAGGCAGTCATGAGGTCAGCGGCGGTCGACTATGCGCCGTCCCAAGCTGAAAGGCGTAACTTTCAGCGCGTCCGGGTCAAAATCTACGGACGCTTCATGCTGGAAGACCGCACCGAACACCCCTGCCAGGTCGTCGACATGTCACCGGGCAACGTCGCGTTTCGCACCGACCGCATCGGCATGCCCGGCGAAAAAATCATTGCCTACATCGATCATATCGGCCGCATCGAAGGTGTCGTCACGCGCACCTTGCAGGACGGTTTCGCGATGACCGTCATCGCGTCGGATCGCAAGAAGGACAAGCTGGCCGCGCAATTGACCTGGCTCGCCAACAAGCATGAACTCGACCTGCCGGAAGATCGCCGCCACGAGCGCGTCGCGCCGCGCAATCCGACCAGCGTGCTGCAGCTCACCGACGGTCGCCAGTACCAGTGCCGTATCATCGACCTTTCGCTCTCCGGCGCCGCGGTCGAGATCGACGTCAAGCCGGCGATCGGCATCCAGGTTATGCTTGGCACCATGCGCGGGCAGGTCGTGCGTCATTTCGAGGACGGCGTCGCCATCGAATTCGCTGTGATCCAGCGCCCCGAAACGCTCGATTCCGAATTCAACACGCCACGCACCTGAGCAGGCCCGACAGCGACACTCCAGGAAACCGGCCCTTGTGGCCGGTTTTTTGTTTTCGACGCCATGACCGGCACGCTTAGGCCACTTTAGGCGGGGCTTGGAGCCCTCCGCGCGCCGAGATGGCGCCTCAAGATCCAAACGAATTAATACTCAAATGATTCAAATTTTACGTTTATTCTACTGGAGTTTTACTAAATATCTACTTCGCGCTTTTGCGTCAAATAAATCCACATGTGGCAATGTCTCCTTCGAACGGGGAGACTACAACAATGAAGAAAACGAGGGGCAAGCTGTTGCTGGTGGCAATGGCGATGCAGCTTTCCGCTTGGGGATCAGCATATGCCGCGGGACCGACCTATATGCACACCGGCGGACGCACCACCCAGCCTGTCGGTCATTATGAGTTCTGCCAGCGCAGTCCTGGCGAATGCAGCGAACGGACCCCGAAGGGTGCACCGGTCGAACTGACCCGCAAACTGTGGGCGACGATCGTCAACATCAATAATTCGGTCAACACCCGCATCAAGCCGCGCACCGACATGGAAAACTACGGTGTCGAGGAATATTGGGCCTATCCGGCCAATGGCTATGGCGATTGCGAGGACTACGCGCTGGAAAAGCGCCGCGAGTTGATGGATGCGGGCGTGCCGGCCGGCAATTTGCTGATGACGGTGGCGCGCCAGCCGAATGGCGACGGCCACGCGGTGCTGACCGTGCGCACCAGCCTCGGAGAATTCATCCTCGACAATCTCGAGACCAAGGTCCTGTCCTGGACGGACACCGACTACACCTATCTCAAGCGCCAGTCGGACCAGAATTCCGGCGTTTGGGTGACGATCAATGACGGCCGCTCCGACGCGGTCGCCAGCGTCCGCTAGAACAGAGCTCAAGCGCGCCGCGTGAATGCGAGGCGCTTCAGGAGAAACCCGGTCGAGTCCCCACCCTCCCCGTCCCCAACGACCGGGTGAAAGGAGCCGGCCCCGTCCCCGGGCCGGCTCCGCCATTTCTGGCGGAGGCTGCTCGTTAGACCTTCTTCAATCCCGCCTTGAAGCGCTTGCCATTGGCGACATAATGCGCCGCCGAGCCGCGCAACCTTGCCACGGCCGCGTCGTCCAGCACCCTGATCGCCTTGGCAGGTGAACCGACGATCAGCGAATTGTCCGGGAATTCCTTGCCTTCGGTGACCAGCGCGCCGGCGCCGACCAGAGAATTCCTGCCGATTTTCGCGCCGTTCAGCACGATGGCGCCCATGCCGATCAGGCTGTTGTCGCCGATCGTGCAGCCATGCAGCAAGGCGCGGTGGCCGATCGTGCAGCCTTCCCCGATCGTCAGCGGGAAGCCGGGATCGGTGTGCATGACAGTATGTTCCTGCACATTGGTGTCGGCGCCGATGACGACGGGCTCATTGTCGCCGCGGATGACGGCGCCGAACCAGAAGCCGGCATTGCGTCCGACCCTGACGTCGCCGATCAGCGTCGCATCGGGCGCGATCCAGTTCGAGTCAGCATCGGCGAAGCTGGGCTCTGTTCCATCGATCGCATAAAGCGGCATTTCTGGTCTCCGAATCGTCTCAGCCTGGCAGCTCGGACCCTAGGAGACGGACCGTCCATGAGGCAATGGCAAGCACGACGACGCCCAGCGCCAAGGTCCACGCAATTGCCGTGCAGCCGCAGGACATCAGCGCCAACGTTGAAATGCGGCGCTGACGCCGAGCATCGATGGCATCGTTCACCAGCATGAAGGGTCCGGCACAGGCCGTGGCGAGCAACGAGCGCAAGACATGTGACGGCGACACATAGGGTTCGGTGAAGGCGACCTTGCGGCCCGACACCAGTTCCATGGCCGATCCGGCCAGCCCGCAGGCCGTCAACCCGACGGCAAAAGCAAAGAGTGTGAGTTCCAGCGGTCCCATCTTAACTTTCCATTTACCATGAAATTGCACAGTCGTTCCATGCAGGCTGCAAGAGCCGTGCCGTGCGATGTGTGCCGCCCAGGGACACTGGAGGCGGACGGGCGGCCCGAGATTCGAGGACTGAGATGAAGCAGGCAGCGCTCGCCAACGAACTTACCGTGGTCGATTCCACGCTGATGAAGCGGGTGCTCTACGGGTTCGCGGTGCTCGCCCTGTTGTCGGTGGCGATCAGCCTTGGCGGCAAATGGTTCGGCCACTCGATCGCCATGGCCGGATACACCGACGACGCAACGGTCCACCAGGTGGTGATCGGCAACAATGTCATCGCTGTCCCGGCCAACGCCATCCGTTTCGCCCAGGCCCGGCGCGACGGCATCGCCTCGCGGCTCGACCTCTATCTGCGCTATCCCCAGATGGACGGCTACAGCGAGCCGGCGCGCAACGATTTCAACCACACGGGCACAGTCAAGAACATCGTCTTCCTGTCCTTCGAACAGCAGATGATGTCGCGTGACATGAGTGGCCGCTTCGCGCCGATCTACAGCGCGTTGATCACCCGACCCGGCATTGCCGGGCCTAGCGGCACGATGATCTATGGTTTCAACGAGAAATCAGGCTATCTGAACGAGGTTCTGGTTGTCGGCAATCGCCCCGGAAGGGAGCCGTTCGTGGCCCGTTGCCTGAGCGGGCCGAGTGCCGAGCAATCGCTGGCGCCTTGCGAGCGCGACATTCAGGTCGGCGACGAACTCAGCCTCACCTATCGCTTCCCAAGGGAGTTTTTGGGCGACTGGCAGGCGCTCGACGCGGCAATCGCCACTGAAGCCGGGCGCGTTCTGAAGGCGGGAGGCTAAAAACGCTTCAAGGGAACCGGCTGGCCGGCCGCATGAGCCGACCGACCGCAAGATTTGCTGGCTCAGGCCAGATCGATGTCGAGAATTGCCATCGAAAAATTGTAGTCGCCGTCGTCCTCGTCCTTGAAGACGATGCCGAGGAATTCGTCGCCGACATAGACCTCGGCCGAATCGTCCTTGCGCGGCCGCGCCTTGACCTCGAGCTTGGGGTTTTGGAAGACGCGCTTGAAATAGGCGTCCAGCTTTCTGATTTCGTCCGGCTTCAACAGTCTTCTCCGATCATCGGGCTTGCTCGTTCGAACGCGCTTCTGGCACGTCGACAATGGCCATGTAAAGGCAAGCGGCCTGATTAAGGTCTGTTGATATTCACGTGAGGCCGGCCTGCAAATGGCGGTTTCCTGCGCTTCCGGTGCTCACGTACCCAAACGTACGCTCCGCTCCGGTTCTCGGAACCCACCATTTTCGGCTCGGCCTGACCTGAATCTCAACAGACCTTGGGCGAGAAACAATCGCCCATGTCTGCCCACGGCCGCAGGCAACGGACATATGACAATCAGATGTCGAAGCTGACGACCTGATCCATTGTCTGCGACGGTAGAAGCTGGTCCATCTGGCGCGACGGCTGATCGCAGCCGGTCTCGCCGACGACGCGGGCCGGCACGCCGGCAACCGTCTTGTTGTGCGGCACCGGCGACAGCACCACCGAGCCGGCCGCGATCTTCGAGCAATGGCCGATTTCGATGTTACCGAGAATCTTGGCGCCGGCGCCAATCAGCACGCCATAGCGGATCTTGGGGTGACGGTCGCCGCCGGCTTTGCCGGTACCGCCCAATGTCACACCATGCAGGATCGACACGTCGTCCTCGATGACCGCCGTCTCACCGACCACGAGGCCGGTGGCGTGGTCGATGAAGATGCCCTTGCCGATGCGGGCGGCCGGGTTGATGTCGGTCTGGAAGACAGAGGACGAGCGGCTCTGCAGGTAGAGCGCGAAATCCTTGCGCCCCTGGTTCCACAGCCAATGCGCCAGCCGATGGGTCTGGATGGCGTGGAAACCCTTGAAATAGAGCACAGGCATGATGAAGCGGTCGCAAGCCGGATCGCGATCGTAATAGGCCTGGATGTCGACACGCACCGTCGTCGGCCACTCCTTGTCGTCGGCCAGCATGGACTTGAAGGTCTGGCGGATGAGATCGGAGCCGATGTCCTGGTGCGCCAGCCGCTCGGCCAGCCGATGAATGACCGCCTCCTCCAGGCTGTCCTGGTTGAGGATGGTCGAATAAAGGAATGCAGCGAGCAGCGGATCGCGGTTGACAGCCTCCATGGCCTCGTCGCGGATCGAACGCCAGATCGGATCGACCGGCTTCAATGCGCTGTGTCGGGAAATGCTGATGCTGTTCATCGCCGTCTGGTCCTGCGTCCTGCCTGGCTTGCCTGTTGTGCTTGCCTGTTGCCTGGCCGCACATATAAGCCAGATCATAGCACGATTGAACTCAATTTTCCTTAGTGCTTTGTCAAATGGATTTGGTTCGCGGGAATTCAAGCAGCCATGGAAAACGAACCCTTGATCGACGACGCGCTGAAAAGCGAGCTTTCGGCTCTCTACCGGGCGCCAGGCCGCCACTATCACAACCTTTCCCATATCAAGGCAATGCTGGCGGTCGCTGGCGACTATCGAAGGTTGCTCGGCGACCCCGAGGCGATCGAAGCGGCGATCTGGTTCCACGATGCCATCTACGACAGCAAGGCCAAGGACAATGAGGCGCAAAGTGCGGCCCTTGCCGAGAAAGAGCTGGCGGGCCGCGCGGATCCTTCACGTCTCGACCGCATCTCGGCAATGATCGTCGCCACCGCCACGCACCAGGTGCCGCCGTTCGACGACGCGGCGGCCACACGGGACGCAAGTCTTTTTCTGGATATGGACCTGTCGATCCTGGGAGCCGCGCCGGACGCCTTCGACGCCTATGAGCGCGCCGTGCGGCGCGAGTATCACTGGGTGGAGGAGCCGATGTGGCGAGCCGGACGCAGTGCGGTGCTGAAGAATTTCCTCGCCCGCCCACACATTTTCCACACCGAGGAATTCCGGCAACGCTTTGAACGGCAGGCCCGGGAAAACATGGCGCGGTCGCTGGCGGCTCTCACCACAGGCTGAGGGCAGTCACGTCCCGCGTCCCTCGCCGTCCGCTCAGAGCGGATTCTCGGCATAGAACTCCAGCACGCGCTGCTTGAAGGTCTTGTCCCCGACGGCCAGCATATGATCCCGGCCCTCGATGTGAAAGGCGCTGGCGTTCGGCATCAACGCTGCAAGCTCGTCGGGCGAGCCGCCAATGTCGTCGGTGGTTCCGACGGCGACAAGCGTCGGCTGGGCGATGCGCGCGATATCCTGCTCGCTCAGCAATTCGCGCGATTTGGCGATGCAAGCGGCCAAGGCACGGCGATCGCTGCGGGTCTGGTCGGCGAAGGCGCGAAACGACCGGCCGCGCGGATGGCTGGTGGCGGCCGGATCATCGGCAAGCAGGGCGGCGGCGATCGGATCCCAATCGCCGACACCGTCGACCATGCCGATGCCGAGACCGCCGAAGACCAGCGTCGCCACCTTGTCCGGATCGGACAGCGCCATGAACGCCGCGATGCGGGCGCCCATCGAATAACCCATGACATGGGCGCGCCCGATGCCGAGATGGCCGAGCAAGGCAGCGGCATCGGAAGCCATCTTGACCGGCGTGTAGTCGGCCTCCTCATAGCTCTTCGACGACGAGCCGTGGCCGCGATTGTCGAAGGCGATGGCGCGGTAACCGGCATCGTTCAGCGTCTTGAACCAGCCGGGCGACACCCAGTTGACATAATGGCTCGAAGCGAAGCCATGGATCATGAGCACCGGATCGCCTTCGCCCGATGCCGGCTGGCGGTCGAGGAAGGCAAGCTCGAAGCCGTCATGGGTGAAAAACTGCATCTGCGATCCCGCCTGTGTGCTCAACCGGCACCGCCATTGGGTGCATCGCCATTGTCGGCTGGTGGCATGCCGGGGCCGGATACCGTGCCCACGGCCGGGTGGCGCAAAAGGTCGCCATACTCGATGCCGTTCCTGGCGGCAGTGCCGGCCTTGAGCTCGAGCACGAAGCGCACCGGCACGCCGGGCGAGATGACGGCGTCCGATTGCGGCTCGCCGTGCTTGACCGCCCGGATCTTGCCATCCTGGCCGACGAAAATCAGATCAAGCGGCATTGGCGTGTTGTGCATCCAGAAGCCAACCTGCTGCTGGACCTCGAAGACGAACAGCATGCCGTGGTTGTCCGCCATGTCCTGGCGGTACATCAAGCCGGCCGCGCGCTCCGCAGCGGTGTCGGCGACTTCGATGGAAAAAGAGCGATCACCGCCTTTCGTCACCACGACCAATGGCGCCGGATCGGCCGGAAGGATCATCGCCCGGCTGTCCGCCGAGGTCGGCTTTTCGGAATAGAAGTAACCACCGGCGGCGGCGATGAAGGCAATCGCGCACATCGCGCCCGCGGTCAGCCAGTTCCTGTAAGCCATTCGAGATCCTCGGCCGGAAACGCCCTAGTGCGACACCGGCAAGGTCCCCATATCGGGGTGAATTTCGGCGGCCATAAGGCCTTTGTCGCCGCGCCCGAAACGAACCAGCACGACCTGTCCGGGCCGAAGCTCGGTGATACCGTAACGGCGCAAGGTTTCCATATGGACGAAGATGTCCTCGGTGCCCTCGCCGCGGGTGAGAAAACCAAACCCCTTGGTGCGGTTGAACCATTTCACCAAGGCGCGTTCGAGACCGCTCTCCGGCGTCACCGCGACATGGGTGCGCTGCTCCTGCATCTCGGCCGGGTGGACCGCGGTGGTGACGTCCATGGAGAGCACCCGGAAGGCCTGCAATCCGCGGTCGCCATGTTTGACGAGGCAGACCACGCGCGCGCCCTCCAGGGCCGTCTGAAAGCCGTCCTTTCGAAGACATGTCACATGGAGGAGGATGTCGCCCGAAATGCCGTCATCCGGGAGGATGAAACCATAGCCCTTGGCCACATCGAACCACTTGATGGCGCCGGCAATTTCTCGCAGGTCGGCGGCGTCGCCGCCTTCGTCACGCTGCGGGGCGTCGCCAAGGGGTCCGTCCCGCCCCATGAAAGAGGCCTTTTCCCCCATAAGAATGCCCCCTCTTTTCAAGAACACCGCAACTGATTCTTGCCAACAGATTAACACTGCGGCTTCCGGTCTGTGCAAGACCTGCCGTGCCTTTTTTCACGGTTCATTTGGGCAATACCGGATTTGTTCTTTGCCGGCATTGCGCACCGCCGCATGATTGCCCTTTGACAGGGCCGACCCTATGTTGCGCCGCAACGCAATTTATCAAGGAAATCACATGCGCTATCTGCACACCATGATCCGCGTCACCGACGTCGATGCCTCGCTCGACTTCTACTGCAACAAGCTCGGCCTCAAGGAAGTGCGCCGCTACGAAAACGAGCAAGGCCGCTTCACGCTGATCTTCCTCGCCGCATCGGAAGACGAGCAAAGCGGCATCGCCGACAAGGCGCCGCTAATCGAACTGACCTACAATTGGGATCCGGAAGACTACAAGGGCGGGCGCAATTTCGGCCACCTCGCCTATGAGGTCGACGACATCTACGCCACCTGCCAGCATCTGATGGACAACGGCGTCGTCATCAACCGGCCGCCGCGCGACGGCAACATGGCCTTCGTCAAGTCGCCGGACGGCATCTCGTTCGAGCTGCTGCAGAAGGGACCGGCCAAGGCCAAGGCCGAACCATGGGCTTCGATGGCGAACACCGGAAGCTGGTAGCCGATCACGCTGTCTTGAGCGGACAATGGCAGTCTGACGGCCCGGTACTGTTTGGTTTTTCAGGGACGGCGCCTATCTCTCTGGCTGAGGCGCCAGGCTTGGGCCGGTGCCCCGGCCACGCAACAGGCGCTTGCCCAGGAGAATTCATGCCGACCAGCCATGCCGACGTCGCCACCGAACATGCCAGCCGCTACCTGCAGCAGCTGTGCAAGCACTGGGCGCACAAATTCCCGGTCGAGTTCGATCCCACCCACGGCACCATCGATCTCTCAATGGGCCGTACCGTCATGGATGCCGATGCGGCAACGCTGCATATCACGGTGTCGACTGACGAAGCAGGATCGATCGAGCGCCTGGAAAGCATTGTCGCCGATCACATCAAGCGCTTTGCTTTCCGCGAAGAGCTGACCTTCGACTGGAAACCCACCTCCGCCTAGGCAGTGACCTACTTCTCACCGGCGTGTGCGGCCATCTCCAGCAACGCCTGCACGGAGCGCCAATTGCGCGCGGTTCCCGGCACTTTCAGCGTGCGCGGGATCAGCCCGGCAAACACCGATTTGCCCAGCCCGTCCGGTGCGCTGAGGTAGAGCACATCGCCCTTGATCTCGAAGCGTTCGGGGCCGGTACACTTTTCGGTCAGCCGCGCCACCTCGTCCGCTGTCGGCTCGCGCTCCAGCACATAGGCGTGCAGCTTCGTGTGGTCCGCGGCAATTTCCGGATAGGGATTTTCGCTCACCAGCCGCTCGAACCACGAGAGATCACGCACCATGATGCGCGAATAAAAACCCCATTTCTTCTCGAAGGCTGCTTCGATCTGTTTCGTCAACGTGACCGCTTCGCCCTCTTTCGCCCGGAACACGGCATTGCCGCTCTGCACATAGGTGGCGACATCGGAGAAGCCGAGCCCCTCGAAGAACGACCGCAGCTCCGCCATCTTGACGATGCGATTGCCGCCGACATTGATGCCGGAAAACAGCGCGACGAAGATTTTTCCCGGCTCAATCATTTGATCTCCGATCGCTCATATGATGAACCCGGCCAGTGTCTCGTTGTCGGTGATGTCCTGATACTGGACGCCCTCGGCCTCGAACTTCGCCTTGAGCAGATCGAAATTGCGGCGGTCCCTGGTTTCGATGCCGATCAGCACCGAACCGAAATTGCGCGCCGATTTCTTCAGATATTCGAAACGGGCGATGTCGTCGTCGGGCCCGAGCAGTTCGAGGAAGTCGCGCAGCGCGCCGGGCCGTTGCGGAAAACGGATGATGAAGTATTTCTTCAGGCCCTCGAAGCGCAGCGCCCGTTCCTTGACGTCCGGCAGCCGCTCGAAATCGAAATTGCCGCCCGAAACCACGGCGACGATGGTCTTGCCCCTGATCTCCTTCTTGGAGAAATCCTTGAGCGCATCGATCGCCAGCGCGCCGGCCGGCTCCAGCACGACGCCTTCGACATTGAGCATCTCGATCATGGTGGCGCAGAGCCGGTTTTCCGGGATCAGTCGCACCGTGTCAGCTGGAAAATCCTTGAGATGACGCAACGGCTCGCGGCCGATCTCGGCCACCGCGGCGCCATCGACGAAATTGTCGACCTTGGCGAGTTTGAGCCGTTTTCCCGCCGCGAGGCTCTCGCGCAGGCTCAGCGCGCCGGCCGGTTCGCAGAAGACGAACCGTGCTTGCCTGCCCTGATCGGCGAAATAATGGGTGACGCCCGCGGCAAGTCCGCCACCGCCGACCGGCAGCATGACGATATCGGGCATGCGGGCGCCCGGCATCTGGTCTGCGATCTCGTAGGCGACGGTTGCCTGGCCCTCGATGATGTCCTTGTGATCGAAGGGTGGCACCATATGGGCACCGGAACTGCCGGTGAATTCCAAGGCAGCGCGATAGCAGTCGTCGAAGAAATCGCCGACCAGTCTGATCTCGATGAAATCGCCGCCGAACAGCCTGGTCTTGTCGATCTTCTGCTGCGGCGTCGTCACCGGCATGAACACAACGCCTCGCCTGCCGAAATGGCGGCAGACGAAAGCAAAACCCTGCGCGTGGTTGCCGGCCGACGCGCAGACGAACAGTTCAGCCTCGTTGCCGGCCGCCAGTGTCTTGCGGAAGAAATTGAAGGCGCCGCGGATCTTGTAGGAGCGGACCGGCGACAGATCCTCGCGCTTCAACAGCACCCGCGCACCGGTCTTTTTCGACAGATAATCGTTTTCCTGCAGCGGCGTTTCAGGGAAGATCTGGCGGATCGCGGCGGCAGCGGCAGCAACACGGGAAGAGAAACTGTTCATCGGAAACCACCCTTGGGAAAGCCGCCTTGCGTTGCACGCTGTCCGCGGACCTCTATCATTGATCGGGTCGCGCACGTCGGTTGTTGAGCGCCCGGACAAGGTGCGGCGCGAGCCCGCGTATTGCATATCCGGCTACGCGGCGCCATCGTCCATCATGTGCGTCCTTCCGGGCGGAAATTTTGCGGAATACTTTCAGCTACTTGCGGGTGCATTCTAATGCCCCCTCGCACCGGGCGGCTTGAAATCGCTATCTCTGCGGGAATTGGAAGGCCGGCGGCGACGGCGCTTATTGCGCGGATCACGCAGGCGTTTTCCGCCATTTTGGCTTTCGCGCAACACTGCGATGCCCGCAGCGGGGCGCCGATCACATTTCGACTGGACATGACTTAGTTCTGCCGCACTCTGCCTGTCCGGGAGGTATCGTGAGGATAGACAGGCCTTTCGGCCGGAGTTGGAAATTCAGGCGTGCCTTTGAAGAAGATTTTTACCGTTGTCCTGGCCTTGTTCGTCGCCGGCTGCGCCGGCCAGCAAACACAGGAATTGCTGGGCAGCGCCATGGTGTCCGCGCCGGTGACGGAGATTGCCGGCAACCACTCGATCTTCATCGCCACGACGCGCAAGAGATCCGACGATCCCAACAAGGTTTTCGACGGCGAACGCTCGGCGACGCTGAACTATGCCCGCGTCAACGTCACCGTTCCGGGGCTTCACAAGACCGGCCAGATCGAGCGCCGCTCGCGCGGCAAGTCGGACGACCCGGCCAAATATTTCATGGCTTCCGAGGTCGTCGGCTACGACACGCAGCCGAAATTCTCCAGCGCGCTCAACGCCGACATCGCGGCGCGTGGCGGCCGCGTCATGGTCTTCGTGCATGGCTACAACACCGGCTTCGATGCCGCCGTCTATCGCCTGACCCAGATCGTCCATGATTCCGGCTATCCCGGCACACCAGTGCTGTTTTCCTGGGCATCGGGCGCCAGGACCACCGACTACGTCTATGACAAGGAAAGCGCCAGCGCTGCCCGCGACCAGTTGGAGGTGACGCTCAGGATGCTGGAGCAGTCCGGCGCGCGGCGCATCGACATCGTCGCGCATTCGCTCGGAACCTGGGTCACCATGGAAACGCTGCGCCAGATGGCCATCACCGGCGACCGCGACCTCGGCGGCAAGCTCGGCGACGTGGTGCTGGCCTCGCCCGACATCGATGTCGACGTGTTCAAGAGCCAGATGCGGCGCTATGGCAAGCCCGACAAGCCATTCATCCTGCTGTTGTCGGACGACGACCGCGCGCTGCGGCTCTCCGGCCTGATCGCCGGTTCACGGCCGCGCGTCGGCGACTACAAGGATGCCGCCGATCTTGCCTCCTATGGCGTGACGGTCGTCGACCTGTCCAAGGTCAAGGGATCGGACAGCTTCAACCATACGAAGTTCGCCGACAATCCGACGCTGGTGAAGATGATCGGACAGCGGCTACGCGAGGATGACGGCTTTGCCAGCGACCGTGACGTGACCGATCGTATCGGCCTGCTTGGACAATAGATGCGGTCCCGCGGTTTTCGCCGTGCCTGTTCACCACTGCGGATGTATCGATTCACTTTGAACTGGACCGCGCCGGTCTCCGGCCTTATCGGAATAGCCAGCGACGTCATGCGTTTGACGTCCCCCTTTGCGGGAGCCGGCGTATGACCATGCGTTCGAAGAGTTATCTCGTCGTTGCATTGACGCTCGCTGTCACCGGCTGCGCCGGCGGGAAAACGCACGACCTGCTCAACAGGACGACGGTCACGGTGCCCGCTTCCGACATCGCGGCCACGCATGAGATCTTCGTCGCCACGACACGCCAGAGGGCAACAAAAGACCCGCGACAGGTGTTCGACGGCGATCGCTCGCTGACCACCAGCTTTGCCCGTGTCGACGTCACCGTCCCGAAAAACCATCAGGTCGGCGCCATCGAGCGGGCCAAGGGATCCGCGAACAGCAATCCGGCCAAGGATTTCACCGCCAAGGACGTCACCTTCTATGAAGGCGCGCCGCAATTCGCCAAGGCGGTCGGCGCCGACATTTCCATGCGCGGCGACCGTGCGCTGGTTTTCGTGCACGGCTTCAACAACGGTTTCGACGACGGCATCTACCGGCTGACGCAGATCGCCCACGACACGAAATATCCCGGCACGCCGGTGCTGTTCTCGTGGGCTTCGAGCGGCAAGACCACGGGTTACATCTACGACAAGGAAAGCGCCAACGCAGCGCGCGACGACCTGGAGGCGACGCTCAGGATGCTGGCCAAGACCAAGGTCAAGAGCATCGACATCATCGCCCACTCGATGGGGACCTGGGTGACCATGGAGGCTCTGCGCCAGCTTGCCATCACCGGCGATCGCGATCTCGACGACAAACTCGGCTACGTCATCCTGGCCTCGCCCGACATCGATGTCGACGTCTTCAAGAAGCAGATGATCCGCTACGGCAAACCCGACAAGCCATTCGCCATCCTGCTCTCGGCGGATGACCGGGCTCTCAAGCTGTCCTCCCTGATCTCGGGCGACAAGCCGCGCGTCGGCGATTATGGCGATGCGGCGGACCTCGCCAGCTATGGCGTGTCGGTGGTCGATCTTTCCCAGGCCAAGGGCGGTGACCGCCTCAACCACGCCAAATTCGCCGACAACCCGATGCTGGTGCAACTGCTGGGCGACCGGCTGCGGGCGCCTGCCGGCCTTGCCTCGGACGAGCCCGTCCCGACTCAGCTCAACAATCTCGGCCAGGGCCTCGGAAAGGCCGTCGGCTCGGTCGCCGAGATCGTCATCACCACGCCGTTCAAGGTGCTGACCATCGCCACCGGCGGGTGAACCGGCTGAGCGCAGACGGCTGATCTCAAACGAAAAGATCAACCTTCTGGAACGTCGTCACGTCGATCAGGCCGACATCGGAAATCCTGAGTTCGGGAATGACGACCAGCGCCAGCAGCGAGTGCTGCATGTAGGCGTTGTTCAGCGAACAGCCCATCTTGCGCATCGCCTCGGTGAGCTTCTCGGCCTTGGCCGCGACGATTTCCGCCCGCTCGTCCGACATCAGCCCGGCGATCGGCATTTCGACCAGCGCCAGTTCCTTGCCCTTGGAGAACAGCACGACGCCGCCGCCGATCGCACCCAGGCGATTGACGGCCAGCGCCATGTCCTGCTTGTTGGTGCCGACGCAGATGATGTGATGGGCGTCATGCGCGACGCTGGACGCCATGGCGCAGTCGCCCATATAGCCGAAGCCGGAAACGAAGGCGTTGGTGACGCCGCCCGTGCCCCGGTGGCGCTCGACCAGCGCGATCTGGCAGATGTCGTTGCGGCGGTCCATGGCGACCAGCCCGTCCTCGACCGGCAGATCGGCCTCCAGCGCGCGCGTCGGCGCCTGGTTCTCGATGACGCCGATGACGCGCACCCGCACCTCGTTGGCGCCTTTGGGAGCAACGATATCGAAGTCGCCGCCCTTCAGCTTCTTGCCGAGCTTGACGGTGTTCTTCGCCGTCTTCGGGTAATCATAGGCCGGAATATCGATTTCGAGCTTGCCGCCCTTGGCCAGCCTGACGCCGCGTGCATAGACCTCGTCGATGGTCATTGCGGCGAGATCCGATACGATCAGCAGGTCGGCCAGCCGGCCCGGCGCGATCGAGCCGATCTCGCGCTCCAGTCTGAAATGCTGGGCGGTGTTGAGCGTCGCCATCTGGATCGCCGTCACCGGCTTCAACCCCTGTTGGATGGCGTGGCGCACCACGCGGTCCATATGGCCTTCCTGGACCAGCGTGCCGGAATGGCTGTCGTCGGTGCACAGGATGAAATTGCGCGGGTCGATGCCGCTCTCCGTCACCGCCTTGATCTGCGAGGCGACGTCGTACCAGGCCGAGCCGAGCCGCAGCATCGCCTTCATGCCCTGGCGCACACGGGCGATGGCATCCTCGGCGCGTGTGCCCTCATGATCGTCCTCGGGACCGCCGGCGGCATAGCCATGGAACGGAAGGCCGAGATCGCGCGAGGCGTAGTGGCCGCCGACCGTTTTCCCCGCTTTCACCGTTGCGGCGATCTCGCCCGACATGACAGGATCGTTGGCGGCGACGCCGGGGAAATTCATCACTTCGCCAAGACCGATGATGTTTTCCCAGCTCATTGCCTCCGCGACATCGGCGACCGTCAACTCGGCGCCTGCATGTTCCAGCCCGGGCGCCGAGGGCACGCAGGACGGCATCTGCACATGCACGTTGATGGGCATCGCGACGGCCTCGTCATGCATCAGCCGCACGCCGGGCAGGCCAAGCACATTGGCGATCTCGTGCGGGTCGATGAACATAGAGGTGGTGCCGTGCGGAATAACGGCCCGGCAGAACTCGGTCACCGTCACCATGCCGCTCTCGACATGCATATGCGCGTCGCAGAGGCCGGGCACCAGATAGCGCCCGCCGGCGTCGACCACCTTGGTGCCCTGGCCGATGGCATGGCTGGCGTTCGGCCCGCAATAAGCGAAACGACCGCCGGCGATGGCGATGTCGGTGCCGGCGATGATCTCGCCCGAATGGACGTTCACCCAACGGCCGTTGCGGACGACCAGGTCAGCGGGTTTGCGCCCCATGGCGACATCGACCAGATGTGTCGCCATCTCGGTCCACGGTCTGGGTTTTGCGGGCGTTGCTTTCGTCATTGGCGATTCCTTCGGTTGTCGCCAGTCTCGCAAATGTCGGCGGGCGCCGCCAGAGCCGTCGGGCCAACACACCGCGGCAGACTGAGCTTGTTGACTAAGCTGGCCAAAGCGCGATTCTGGCTACGGACCGAGCCGTAAGGGGAAAACATGACCCGTTTTTGCAAAGTGTTCGCCATCGTCATCTTGTTCGCCGCCTCGAGCGCTTTTGCCGCCGCCGAGGAACGTTGGCAGACCTTGCCGGAGCCTGCAGCCATGCCCAAACCCGATCAGAGCGGATATGCGCCGGTGAACGGCATCCATATGTACTACGCCGTTTTCGGAGCGGGTGACCCCGTGCTGCTCATCCATGGTGGCCTCGGCCACGCCGACATCTGGGCCAGCCAGGTGGCCACGTTTTCCAAGACGCACAAGGTGATCGTCGCCGACAGCCGTGGTCACGGCCGCTCCACCCGCACCGAGCAGCCCTATGGCTATGACTTGATGGCGTCGGACTATCTGGCGCTGCTCGATCACCTGAAGATCGACAAGACCGCGCTCGTCGGCTGGAGCGATGGCGGAATTATCGGTATCGACATCGCACTGCATCATCCGGAGCGGCTGACAAGGCTCTTTGCGCAAGCCGCCAACGTAACCACCGACGGCGTCGATCCGGGCGTGATGACCAACAAGACCTTTGCCGCCTACATCGACCGCTCCGGCCGCGAATACAAGAAGATGTCGAAAACACCGGACCAGTATGACGCCTTCGTGGCGCAGATGAGCCATATGTGGGAGACCGAGCCGGCGTGGACCAAGGAGCAGCTCGCTGAGATAACCACGCCGACGGCGATCGTTGCCGGCGACCATGACGAAGCGATCAAGCGCGAACACACCGAATATATCGCCTCCGTCATCCCGGGCGCGAAGCTGATTATCCTGCCCAACGCCAGTCATTTCGCCATGCTGCAAGCGCCGGACGAATATAACCAGGCTGTGCTGGACTTCATCGACGCCAAATAGAGGATTCTGTGCGGCGACAGGGGGATTGCGATTGCGGCGAATGCGGTTATCCTTCTGGCGAGGACCTTTCTGAATCGTCATTTGGGGAGTTCGATGCGTCGACTGATAGTCGCAAGTGCCGGTTTTCTTGCCGTTCTGGCCGTGCCGGCTTTTGCAGCCGACCCAGCGGTCGACGTGCCTATGACCGCGCCCGGCTTCGACTGGACGGGCTACTACGCTGGTCTGCAGGCCGGCTATGGCTGGGGCCAATCCGATATATCGGTGACAGAAGGCGCGCCGTTTTCCATCGCGCCCGACATTGACGGCGGTTTTGTCGGCGGCCATGTCGCAGGCCTGTGGCAGTTCAACCAGGCGGTGCTCGGCGCCGAGGCGGACCTCAACTATTCCTCGGTCGGCGGCACGATGGTATCGGCGCTGGGAAGCACATTCGGCACCGACATCAAGTGGTTCGGGTCGGTCAACGCCAAGGCCGGCTACGCCATGGATCGCCTGCTGGTCTACGGCATTGGCGGCGTCGCCTTTGCCGGCATCGAAACATCGCAAGTCGCGGGTCCGGCGTTCGCCAGCACGCGCACGAATGTCGGCTGGACCGTGGGTGCCGGCGTCGACTACGCGTTGACCGACAAGTTCGTCGTCGGCGCACAGTATCGCTACTATGATTTCGGCTCCGAGCACTACGACGTGGCGGAACCCTTCAACGATCGCGATCAGAACGTGAAGCTCAACACGGTAGGCATCAATTTGAGCTACAAGTTCTGAGCAGGGCCACAATCGCGACGCTGCCGGACCAGGCAACCACTCAAAGGGCTCTTTCATGGAAGGGTGGCCGACGCTCCCAGTGGGCGGGGGGAATGGGTTGGGCCTGAGAGGCGCCGGCCTTGGCAGATCAAATCCACCACACAGGCATCCTACCACTACCCGCCGCGCCGATAATTCCGTGATCGCGCCAGTATCATCAAGCCGCCCCGTCTGTTTGCACGTTCGGCGAACGATCAACAACACGACTTGACGGCCTGTGTCAGGCGTCTGAAAAGGGCTGGCCTGCGGACGTGGCGGAATTGGTAGACGCAAGGGACTTAAAATCCCTCGATCTCTGATCGTACGGGTTCGATTCCCGTCGTCCGCACCAGCCTTCGCTCTTCGAGCTTGGGGTGGCGGGCCACCTGAAGCTCGTTAGTGCATGTCGCCCAAAGTGACCTCGGTTTTGGGAGAGCGACATGCACAAAGACAAAGACCTGAAGCGGGTCGCCTGAAGGCGCGACACCGCTTAGACAAAGGAGCGTCCTCCGAAGCCTTGGCCAAGGAGGACCGGTTCGAATTTCATCCGTTCAGGCGCACCAATTTCACCAGCCAGGGCTTGTTGGCATCTCTACGCCTCGAACACTTTCTGTGTGAACCATTCCGCCAGCCTGGCAAGCTCAGGCCCCAGCACACGATCGGCACCGACAGGCGGCACGATAGCTCTGATTTGATCGACGAAGGAGCGCAGTGCCGGCGGCGGCGTCCGTTCGGTGACGTGCAGCGCCTGCGAGGCGATCATCGCCAGCATCGCCATGGCGGCATCGACGCAGCGGCCGGCGGTCGCTCCCTTGGTCCATGCGAAGAATGCCGTCGTGGCGACGTCGTCCTGCCCCGCACCGGCCGATTCCGTGCCCGGAATGAAGGTACGTTGCGCCGCCAGCTTGGCCTGCTCGAGATAGCCGGTGATCGCCATCGGCACGTAGCCGACATTGCCGTGGCCATCGCTGTCGGCCGAGTGTCGTCCGGTCATCAGAAGATCGGGCAGCAGCGACACCTTGCCGTTGAGCAGCTTGGAGGCGTGGCGATCACAAAGCAGGCAGATGTCGGCCCATATCGCCGCCAGATCATCCAGCGCCGGCGTCGCCATGGCGTTGTGATAGCCGCCGGTCGAGATGCAGCGGCCGAGCGGATGTGCATCGTCGGGCGGGATATAGACCGGATTGTCCGATATAGAGGCCAGCGACACATTGGCTGCCCGCTCGGCCGACGACAGCGCACGATGCGCCTGGCCGAGGACGCGCGGCACGATGCGGTAGCTGACCGGCGCCTGATAATTGCGTCGCCCATCGCCGGCGCCAACCAGAAATTCCCGCAAACCCTGCAGGGCCGCGGCCTCATGCTCATCACCCCAGAGCGTATCGAGGGCGGCGTCATAGTGTTCGAGCGGGGCGCGAAACGCCTCGATCGACAGCGCGAACACTTTTTGCGCCATGCGGATCCGGCGGCGCGCCGCGAGCGCCGCGTCCGCTACGAGGGCTGCAGCGCAGGGCGAGCCGTTGATCAGCGAGCCGCGTTCCTTGACCTCGAGATCGAAGCGCGTCGAAAGCTCGGCAAACAGCGGATAGAGCGCCAGGATTTCGCCGGCGCCGCCCTGGCCCGAGGCCGGCACTGTTGGCATCGGCCCACCATTGAGCATTGCGGCCACGGCAAGCGCGATGCGTGGCGAGGTGGCGGCGTTGCCCTCGATGAAGTTCGTCAGGCGGGCAAGCACGATTGCCCTGACCACGCGATCCGGCAAGGGATCGCCGAACGAGGTGGCGGCGGCAAACGCCTTGATGCGCGCATGGCGATCCCGCTCGTCGAGTTCGAGCTTGCGGCTCGCCAGCTCTCCCATGGCGGTGGTGACGCCATAGATGACCGGTGGCGGATCGGATTCAATCAGCCTGAGAAACGAGGCGCGGCATTCGGCGATGCGCTGCAAGGCCTTCTCGCCGATCTCCACCGTGTCCTTCTTCCAGGCGACGCGGAAAACAGCGTCGAGGTTGATGTCCTCACGCGTCGACAGGCTAACTGGCATGTTTCACACCACTGCAAATAAGGGACTTAGTAGAGTGGTTCCTCGAACAGCGTCTTGTCGCCATCCACCAGCGCCTTGATCTGCGCGGTGCCGTCGCCGGCGAGCGCAAGACGGATGCCGAATGGCCGCACCCGCATGTCGTTCTGGATCGCCATCCCCTCGCCTTCCGGCAGATAGAAGCGTTCGATGCCATAGTCCGGCGCGATGGTCATCCCTTCGCCGCGAAGATCCCAGCCCTCGGCGATGTGGCCTAAAATATCGGCCTCGTCGGCAGCGGCCGGCGTCGGCGCCTTGCCAAACCAGGCTGTCGTCGGCTGCCAATAGCCGTCGGAGCCCTTCTTCAAGCGCACGACAATCGACGTATCGTCGCTTGAAAATTTGTCGGGCGGAATGTTGGCGATCATTTTCACCGGTACGCGCGATATCTCGTAGCCGAGGATAATATAGTCGCCGCGCAGGAGGTCGCGCGGATCGACGGGTTCGATCTTCAGCAGCACTTCCTTGCCGTTGCGCAGGATCGCCGCCCGGCCGGCGATGATCCAGCTCAGGAAGCCGATTTGAACGAGCGCCAGCACCAGTGCCGAGATGACAAGCCTTTTCCCGGTGATCATGCCGTGGCTCCTTTGGTATCTGGACCTTTCATACGCTTTTCCACGCGGATGATGACGATCGCAAGGATGCCGAGCAGCACTGCGGCGGCCAGGAAGAAGCCGGCCGTATCGAGCATCGATTGCAAGGTCACCACATAGATGATGGCGAGTTCGAAGGCGAAGCCGGCATAGGCAAGCCAGCGCAGCCCACGGCTCTCCCGTCCCGCCAGCACGATTGCCCCGACGATGCCGGCCAGCGCGATCACCGAAGCGAGGGCAAAACCGCTGTTGTAGGTGCTCTCGTCGGCGAGTTCGAACTGGATCATCGCCAGGCCGGTGAGGAAGCCGAGCAGTGCGTGCAAGGGCAAGCGGCCGCCGAGCTGCACGACCCGGTCGACCGGATCCGGCGCGAAGACCGAGGCCGCGAACAGCAGCGCCGAGACGACGACCAGCGGGATAGCCACCTGCAGCGTGTCGTGGTTGGTGACGAGCAGCACAAGATAAAACAGAACCGACAGGATGATCAGGTGGCGCGCCGCCTGGCTGCGGGTCCAGAACGAGACGGCAAACAGTACGATCGCCATGATCACGAAGGCATGCGGAAATTCGCTGCGGCTGTAGTAGTCGAAGCCTTTGAGGAACAGCCAGGCATCGGCGATGCCGACCGAAGCGACCGTCAGCGGATTCGAACGCAGCGCAACCGCCGCCAGCGCCGTGCCGGCGCCCCAGGTGACCAGAGCAGACGCCTCGTCGCCCGAGAGATGATACATCTGGCCGATCAGCGCGATCGAGCCGCCGAAAGCCGCGGCCGCCACGATCCACAGCGCTTCGCCGAGCGCCGCATGGTCGCGGGTCTTCAGCACCGCGCCGCCGACATAGCCGCCGAGGATGACGGCAAACAGTGCCACCACGCGTGCCAGCCGCGGGATGGCGTCCCAGTTGGCGGCGACGAAAATCAGGATGGCGGCGCCGAAAAGCAAAGCGGCCATCATTGCCAGGATAGAGCCGAAGCTGAGCGACTCGCGCGCGTTGGCCTCGACATTGCGCGAAAGCGAATCGGCTGTGGCGGCGTCAATCAGCCCGGCCTGCAGCCAACGCGCGATATCCGCCCTGACTCGCGACGAATACCCCGCCATGCTGTGTCTCCCCCACGTTTGGTCTTTTTTCAGCCGATCCGGTCAAATCGTTGACGCGGCGGCATTTTCCGATTCGGGTTTCTTTGTGTCAGGTCCGTGAACGCCCGTTAATGCTGCATTGCACAATTTGCATTGCTGCCATGCAGCCATAGCGCTTTTAAATCGATATGGGTCCGCCTATTTATAGTTCGTACACAAACGGAATGATCCGCAAGAAAGACGAAACGAGAACTACCATGAACCTGATCCGCAACTACCGCAACTGGCGCCGCTACAGGGACACCGTGTCCGAGCTGAGCCGCCTGAGCAACCGTGAACTGACCGACCTCGGCATCAGCCGCAGCGACATTCCTTACGTCGCTCGCAAGGCGGTCTAATTCTTCGGACCGCGAATGGTCCGAACCAGTTTTGAAAAAGAGAACGACAATGAACCTGATCCGCAACTATCGTAACTGGCGCGTTTATCGCGAGACGGTTACCGAGCTGGGTCGCCTTTCCAACCGCCAGCTGCATGATCTCGGTATCGTCCGCGACGAAATCAAGATCATCGCCCGCCAGGCGATCTAGACAGAATTTCGGCAGGGTCGACCTCCTCCCCGACCTTGACGAATACGGTCACCCCTTACCTCCTCCCAAGGGTTGACCACAAAAACGGCGCCCGCCGCACCTCCTCCCGCGGCGGGCGCTGTTTCCCCGGGGCAAATCAAATTTGCCCAGAAGGGTTTCGCCCCTTTCAAAATTAGCGAAAGAGATTTCGTCAAAGCCGACCTCCTCCCCGGCAATGACGAATAGGTCCGACCTTCACCTCCTCCCGAAGGTTGGCCACCAAAACGGCGCCCGCCGCACCTCCTCCCGCGGCGGGCGCTGTTTCCCGGCCCCAGAAGGGTTTCGCCCCTTTCAAAATTAGCGAAAGAGTTTTCGTCAAAGCCGACCTCCTCCCCGGCGATGACGAATATGGTCGGCCTTCACCTCCTCCCGAGGGTCGACCCCAAAAACGACACCCGCCGGACCTCCTCCCCCGGCGGGTGTTGTTGTTTTCTGGGGCGCTCCGATCAGCAGCTGTTTGCTCCGCACCGCGCACGGCAATTGCAATCGCCGCATCAAGCGATTATTCCGGCGTTCATGAGCAAAAACCCAATCCACATCATCGGCGGCGGCCTCGCCGGTTCCGAAGCCGCATGGCAGGCAGCCGAGGCCGGCGTGCCCGTCATCCTGCATGAAATGCGGCCCGTTCGCGGCACCGATGCGCATAAGACCGACAGCCTGGCCGAGCTGGTCTGTTCGAACTCCTTCCGCTCCGACGACGCCGACAACAATGCCGTCGGCCTGTTGCATGCCGAAATGCGGCTGGCCGGCTCGCTGATCATGAGCGCCGGCGACGCCAACCAGGTGCCTGCTGGCGGCGCGCTCGCCGTCGACCGCGACGGATTTGCCGACGCGGTGACGAAAAGGCTTGAAGCGCACCCGCTGATATCAATCCAGCGCGAGGAAGTGCCGGGCCTGCCGCCGGCGGATTGGGACCAGGCGATCATCGCCACGGGTCCATTGACCGCGCCCTCACTTGCCCAGTCGATCGCGGAAGCGACCGGCGCCGATGCGCTAGCCTTCTTCGACGCCATCGCGCCGATCGTCCACTTCGACACGATCGACATGGACATTTGCTGGTTCCAGTCGCGCTACGACAAGGTCGGGCCCGGCGGCACCGGTAGGGACTACATCAATTGCCCGATGGACAAGGACCAGTACCTTGCCTTCGTTCAGGCGCTGGTCGACGGCCAGAAAACCGAATTCAAGCAATGGGAAGGCACGCCCTATTTCGACGGCTGCCTGCCGATCGAGATCATGGCCGAACGCGGCGTCGAGACGCTCCGTTACGGCCCGATGAAGCCGATGGGGCTGACCAATGCACACAATCCGACGGTGAAGGCCTATGCCGTGGTGCAGCTGCGGCAGGACAATGCGCTGGGCACGCTCTACAACATGGTCGGCTTCCAGACCAAGCTGAAGCACGCCGAGCAGGTGCGCGTGTTCCGCACCATACCGGGTCTCGAAAACGCCGATTTCGCCCGCCTCGGCGGCCTGCACCGCAACACCTACATCAACTCGCCGACCTTGCTCGACGCTTCGCTGCAGCTGAAGTCGCGCCCCGGCCTGCGTTTTGCCGGCCAGATCACCGGCTGCGAGGGCTATGTCGAGAGTGCCGCGATCGGCCTGCTCGCCGGCCGTTTCGCCGCCGCAGAAAGGCTCGGCCATGCGCCGTCGCTGCCGCCGCTGACCACGGCCTTCGGCGCGCTGCTCAACCACATCACAGGCGGCCACATCGTTTCGGATGACGAGCCGGGAAAGCGCTCTTTCCAGCCGATGAACGTCAATTTCGGCCTGTTCCCGCCTGTGGAAGCGCCGAAGGCCGAGGGCAAGCGCATGCGCGGCAAGGACAAGACCGTCGCCAAGCGGCATGCCATCACATCGCGCGCACGCGCCGATTGCCGGCAATGGCTGGGATTGGCGGCGCAAACGGAAACGGCCGAAGCTGCAGAGTAGCCAGCTTCCTCTCTGATTGGACCATAGGCGTCAAGTAGGATACTATCTCACTTCTTGCCTAAGAGAGACAGCCATGGAATCCGCCGAGAAACTATCGATCACCGTCACGCCCGCAATGGCGCGCATGATCCGCGAAAAGGTCGAAGATGGCTCCTTCGGATCGGCCAGCGAAGTCATCCGTGCAGCCCTTCGCGCCTTCCAGCGCGAAGAGGAAGAGCATGCCGAGCGCATGGCGTCGATCAGAGCCCGGGTGAAGGCGTCGATCGAGGATACAAGGCCGGGCCATTCGGGAGAAGAGGTTCGCACTCACCTCCGGGGACTCTTCGCCCAGTATTCGAGCCGTGCCGATGATTCGGCGGCTTGAGGTCGAGTATCGTGAAGATGCCAGAAATGATCTGGCCAACATTTTCAGACATATAGTCGAAGCCAATGGAAGTCCTGACGTCGCGCTGAAGTTCGTTCTGCGCATCGAAGACCGGTGCCAGAGCATCGGCAACGCGCCTCGCGGCGGTCGTTCCCGCGACGACATCCTGCCAGGATTGCGAACAGTTCCGTTCGAGCACTCTGCAGTCATCGCTTACATCATCGACGATAACTTCGTCCGCATCGTCAACATCTTCCATGGCGGTCGCGACTATGAAACGCTGATGCGCGAGGGCGGGTCGAGCGAACCATCCTGAGGCGATGGTTATTCGGCTGGCTCGACACCAGCCGCCGGCAACCCCGGCTTGCCCGCCTCATCAGGATTTCGCCTGACATAGGCAGCTTTCAATGTCTCGGAAGTTTCGCGCGAGCCGTCATGGCTCCAGCCCGGCGGCTTGATCAGATAGTTCAGGCGGTCGCTCAACGTCAGACCGGGCGCAAAGGCATCCCTGAACATGCCGATCCATTCATGGAACGCCACTTTCAGCGGATTGAAGGTGCCGAGATTCCTGACGATGCCGTAGCGCGGCCGGTCTTCTTCCAGTTCTCCGACGAAGGTGCCGAACACGCGATCCCAGATGATCAGCGTGCCGGCATAGTTGGCGTCGAGGTAGCGCGGATTGGTGGCGTGATGGACGCGGTGGTGTGACGGCGTGTTGAAGACGAACTCGAACCAGCTCCACATCTTGCCGATCGTCTCGGTGTGGATCCAGAACTGCCAGACAAGGTTGAAGCCGAAGGTGAAGGCAATCACCGCCGGGTGGAAGCCGAGCAGCACCAGCGGCGCCTGCAAAACGAACATGAAGGTGAACAGACCGGTCCAGCTTTGCCTGAGCGCCGTCGACAGATTGTAGTGCTGGCTGGAATGGTGGTTTACGTGTTCGGCCCACACCCAGCGCACCCGGTGCGCGATGCGATGATAGACGTAGTAGCGCAGATCATCGAGCAGGAAGGCGGCCAGGAACACCCAGACCGACAGGCCGAGATTGAAGACGCGGAATTGCCACAGCCACAGCAGTGCCCAGTAGGACACGACGCCAAGCAGCAGCCCGGCAACGACATTGCCGGTGCCCATCATCAGGCTGGTCAAGGTGTCGCGCGTCTCGAACGAATCCCTGGCGCGGCCGGTGCGCACCAACCAAAGCTCGATCAGGATCGCGACCACGAAGAACGGGATGGCCAGTTGGGTGACTTGCGGGAAATTGTAGCTGTCCATCACGCGGCCTGCCCAGTGGAATTTGAACCTTGCGGCTCAAGCGCTTTCAGCACGCCCTGTGCATCCGTTGAGCTGGCAAAGCGGAAGCGGCCGCCCTTCCAGGTGAAATCGGCGAGCCGCAGCGAAACCGTGTTCGCATCTCCGGCGTTCAAAACCGCGACATTCTGAGGCGAGACGATGCGGGTCAAAAAGCGATCGCCGATGCTGTGAACGATGCCGATGCGCCCTCGCCCGATATCCAGAAACGCCGTCTTGGCATCCGCTGTCAGGCGGACCACCGTCGCGATCTCGTCGGGAAAATCCTCAGTGAATCGGCTCACTGCGCGATCGACACTGCTGAGCGTCGCCGTCTTGCTGCCGCCGGTGAAATGCACCGCCGCAACCGACAGCGCGATGCCGAAGGTAACGATCGCTACCAATATGGGTAAGCTCATTCATCTCCTCCGGGCCGGCCTGTTGTCTTCAGCAACAGTTTGGCGCGGGGACGTCTTAACATGATTGACGTTTACGTCAAAGCGCAGGCCAGCCCTTGCTCGCGCGACGCAGCAGCAGCCAATGCCGGCGCAAGGCCGACAGCCGCGCCACGCCTTCGAGCGGCGAACCATTCTCCATCTTGCCGAGATAGGCACGTGACAGGGCGAGCGGCAGGAATGCCGGACGCAGCGATACAGGCAGAGCCGGAGCGCCTCGCTCGAAGGCGGAAAGATGTTCCCGTGCCAGCGCCATCATCGCCGCCACCGCGCGTTTGGCGCCGGGTCCGCCATCACCGGCAACGAACTCCTGCGGCGAAGAGCCGGCCGCTGCAAGGATATCGGCCGGGACAAAACACTGTCCGCGCCGGCGATGCAGCGGCAACAGCAGCAGCAGGCCGGTCATCGCCTGCGCACAGCCTGCCCTGCCCGCCAGATCGGCAAAGCGCGGCGCCTCGACGGGATCGAGCACCATCGCCGCAAGCTGGATGAGTGCTGCGGCCGTCTCGCCGCAATAGCCTTCCAGATCGGTGCGCGACGGCATCGGGTCGTCGTAGAGGTCGAAGATGCGCGCATCGAGCATGTTCTCGAAGGCCGGTTTCGGCAGGTTGAATGTCGCTATTGTGGCATTCAAGGCTTCGGCTGTGGGATGGCCGGCGCCCGCCTCCCCACCGGCGGCAATGACATCGCGCCACCATTGCAGCCGCACCTCGCCCGGCAGCGCCTCATGGATGCGATCGCGAATACCGGCGATCTCGGCGTTGAAGGCGTAGAGCGAAAACAGCGCGCCGCGCTTGTCCGCCGTTGCATAGAGCGCGGTCAGATAGCGGTCATGGTCGGTGGCGCGCACCGCGTCCATGACGATTTCAGCGCTTCGAGACATGTCAATCGACGGCAATGAGCGCTGCGGCCACCGCGCGCTCTTCCGCCAGAAGGACATTGTAGGTCCGCACCGCGGCCCCCGTCGACATCGGGTCGGATGCAATGCCGGCGGCCTTCAGCGCGGCCCGCAATGCGGCGGGCAATGGCCTGAGATCCCTGCCCATGCCGACCAGCAGGATTTCGACCTTGTCGGCCTCAGCCAGCAGCCTGTCGAAATCCGCCACCGTCAGCGCCAGGGGATCAGCCGGTTCCCAACCATGGATGCCGGATGGCAGGCACATGAGCGAACCACGGTGCGACATGTCGGCAAAGCGGAACCCGCCATTGCCGTAGGCTTCGATCGGCGCGCGGCCCGGAAAATGCGCCTCGCGGATGACGATGCCTTTGCTGGTCATCGTTCTGTCATCCCTTCGGGGCGGCGCGTCAGGTCGCGACCGCCTTGCCGCCATTGACCGGCTTCTCCTCGTCGGCAGTTGCCTGCGGCCGCAACTTGAACAGGATCAGCAGCGGTGCGGCGATAAAGATCGAGGAATAGGTGCCGAAGACGACGCCGAACAGCATGGCCATGGTGAACGAGCGGATCACCTCGCCGCCGAACAGCACCAGCGCCAGCAGCGCCAGGATCGTCGTCACCGATGTCAGTGTCGTCCTCGACAGAGTCTCGTTGATGGCGTTGTTCAACAGTTGCGGCAGCGGCATCCGCTTGTATTTTCGCAGATCCTCGCGAACACGGTCATAGACCACGATCGTATCGTTCAGCGAATAGCCGATGATGGTCAGGATCGCCGCCAGCGATGACTGGTTGAACTCCAGCCCGGTGATGACGAAGAAGCCAAGCGTCATGACCACGTCGTGCACCGTCGCCACGATGGCGCCGACCGCGAACTGCCATTCGAAGCGGAACCAGACATAGACCAGGATGCCGAGCAGCGCGATCAGCATGGCGATCGTGCCTTGCTTGGCGAGTTCTCCGGAGACAGTCGGTCCCACCACTTCGACGCGGCGGAAGTCATAGGCGTCCTGCAGCTCGCCACGCACCTTGTCGATGACGGTCTGCTCGGCGTTTTCGCCGCCATCCTGCGAGCCGACGCGGATCAGCACGTCGTTCGGATCGCCAAACTGCTGCACCTGGACTTCGCCGATGTTGAGTTCGGTCAGCCGCGCGCGAATGTCGGCAATGTCGGCATTGCCGCTCTTGGCTTTCACCTCGATCAGCGAACCGCCCTTGAAATCGATGCCGTAATTGATGTCGACGGTCATGAACAGCACGACCGAGAGGACCGAAAGGAGGGTCGACAGCGCGAAGGTCCAGCGGCGGATGCCCATGAAGGGGATTTTTGTGCCGGGTGGGATGAAAGTCACCGGCGCCTTCGGCAACTCCTTCGGACGCGCCCGGCGCAGCCAGATCGAGACCAGCAGACGGGTGAAGGTGAAAGCGGTGAAGACCGTGGTCAGGATGCCGATAGCGAAGGTGATGGCAAAGCCCTTCACCGGCCCGGTACCGAGATAGAACAGCACCACGGTGGCGATCAGCGAGGTGACGTTGGAATCGACGATGGTCGCCAGCGCCTTGGTGAACCCGGTATCGATCGCCTGGATCACGGAGCGGCCGGCGCGTCGCTCCTCGCGGATTCGTTCGTAGATCAGCACGTTGGAATCGACCGCCATGCCGATTGTCAGCACGATACCGGCGATACCAGGCAAGGTCAGCGTCGCGCCAAGCAACGAGAGCACGCCGACGATCATCGCCACGTGCACCGCCAGCGCGATGTTGGCCAGGAAGCCGAGGAAGCCGTAGGCGACGAACATGAAGGCGACGACGAGGATAGAACCGATGATGCCGGCGACCTTGCCGGCATGGATCGAATCCTGGCCAAGGCCTGGACCCACCGTGCGTTCTTCGATGACCGTAAGCGTTGCGGGCAACGCGCCGGCACGCAGCAACACCGCAAGGTCGTTGGCGCTCTGGGCGGTGAAGTTGCCGGATATCTGGCCGGTGCCGCCAAGGATCGGCTCACGGATCTGCGGCGCCGATATCACCTGATTGTCGAGGATGATGGCGAACAGCTTGCCGACATTTTGCGAGGTCGCCTGGCCGAAACGCGCCGCCCCTTTCGAATCAAAGCGGAACGAAACCACCGGCTCGTTGTTCTGAGAATTGTAGGTCGCCTGCGCATCAACGAGGTTTTCGCCCGAAACGATGACGCGGTTCTCGATCAGATACGGGACTGGCGGATCGTCCTGCGAATACAGCACCGACGAGCCGGCGGGCGGGCGCGCGTTGAGCGCGTCCTGCACAGGCATCGACTGGTCAACCATCTGAAAGGTCAGCTTGGCGGTCTGGCCGAGGATTTCCTTCAGCCTTTGCGGGTCTTGAAGACCTGGCACCTGGACCAGGATACGGTCGTCGCCCTGCCTCTGCACGATCGGTTCGGTCGTGCCGAGTTCGTTGACGCGACGCTCGACCACTTCGATCGACTGCGCCAATGCAGTCGACGTGCGGTATTTGATGCCGGCGTCGGTCACGGTGAACTTGAGCAGGCCGGGCTCGGAATCATCGAGCGTCATTTCCTGGATGGAGCCGCCGGTGAACAGGCCGGCAGCGACCGGATCGGTCAGCGTCTTCAGCGCCGTCTTGGCGGCATCGATCTGGGCGGGATCGGTGATACGGACCTGCAAGACACGTCCGGTGCCGGCGAGGCCGGTGTAGCCGATCTTGGCGTCACGCAGCAGCGTGCGGATTTCGTCGCGCGTCGTCTCCAACCGGTCCTTGATCAGATCGTTCTGATTCATCTCCAGCAGGATGTGCGAGCCGCCCTGCAGATCGAGGCCGAGCGTCATCTGCCGCTTCGGCACCCAGTCGGGAAGCTTGGCCAAAGTGCTTGCGGGGATGAGATTGGGCGCGGCGAGGATCACCGTGATGGCCACGGCCACCCAGATCAGGATCATCTTGAAGCGCGAAAAATACAGCATATGGCGTCGTCCGTCAGAGCGTGTCCGCGGATCGCTCCGCCTAAAATTCGGTTATTTCTTGGCATTCTGGTTCGCCACCGGCTCACCATTCATCCGCGCATCTGTGGTTGTCGAGCACAAGGCGGTCACTTTGGTGCTGCCATCGGACTTTCTTCAACTATTGTCAATCGTGCGGGTAAGCGGCCATTGCGTAATAGCACGGCGAGATCGTTAGCGTCCTCGACAGTGAAATTGCCCGATATCTGGCCGATGCCGTCAAGGATGGGCTCGCGGATTACCGGTACTGAAATCACCCGACCGTCCAGCACGACTGCAAACGAACTGCCGACATTCTGCGGGGTCTCCCGGCTTAGCCGTGCGGTTCCTTTTGAATCGACCCGAAACAGGACAATCGGCTTGTTACTTTGCGGGCTGTAGGCCGGCTTCGCATTGATCAGGTTGTCATCCGAAACGATGACACGGTTCTCGATCAGGTAGGGGACCGGCGGATCGTCGTGTGAATAAAGCATGCTGGACGAATTGGGCAGCGGCCCATTAAGCGCGTCTTTCACCGGCATCGATCCATCAATCATCTGGACAGTCAGCTTGGCGGCACGAACAAGGATACTACTTAGCCTATGCGAATCCTTGAGGCCCGACACTTGGACCATAATCCGATCATCGCCTTGTTGCCGCACGATCGGCTCCGAAATGCCCGATTCAACCCTCCTGAAGTCATGGATGCGATGCTTGATGACCTCCACTGACTGCTTCAAAGCCGCGGACGTTAGGTATTTGATGCCGGCGCCCGTGATGACGAATTTGAGCAAGACTGGTCCGGACTCATCCAGCACCAGCTCCTGGACTGCGTCATCATCGGCAGACGGATCGGTCAGTGTCTTTAGCGTTACTTTGGCCAAAACAAGCTGAGCGGCATCCGAAATGTGTACCTGAACCGCGCGACCCGATACAGCCAGACCGGTATAGCCGATGTGAGCGGAACGCAGCAGTGAGCGGATTTCGTCTTGGGTCGTCTCCAGCCTGCCTTTGATCAATTCGTCCAGATCCAGGCCGAATACGAAGCGCGAAATGCCCTTTTGATCGAGGCCAATCGCCGTCTGGATTTTTGGTGCCCAATAAGGCTGCTTCGCGAGCGGACTTGCCGCGAAAAGGATGGACACATCAAGCACTGCTGTAATGACCGCAGCCACACAGATCAGAACTATCCTGAAGCGCGAAGAAGGCGGCAAATGGCGTCCTCCGTCAGGCATGCTGGCGGATCCCTCCGCCGACAATTCGGTTATTTCTTGGCGTTCTGGTTGGCGACCGGCTCGCCCTTGACGCGCACATCGGCGATCGTGGAACGCAGCGCCGTCACCTTCATGCCACCGCCGAGGTCGATCTCGAGCTCGTTGTCGTCGATCACCTTGGTCACCTTGCCAACGAAGCCGCCGCCGGTGACGACCGTGTCGCCGCGACGGACCGCGGCCAGCATCTCGCCGCGCTTCTTCAGCTGCGTGCGCTGCGGCCTGATGATCAGAAAATACATGATCACGAAAATCAGGACAAACGGCAAAATGCTGATGAACATGTCTGGAGAAGCGCCGACGCCTTGGGCGTATGCCGGTGTCACGAACATCGAGGTACTCCTGAATTTTGAAAACAGCCGCCAATCTGGCGGCCCCTTGAAATTTGGCCGGAATATAGTCGGTAAAGTTGTCAATGCAACTGCGCGGCCGCCCAAATCGGCTGCTTTTCCGGCCTGTTGAGCCGTGTTAGAGCAGGATCGCGAAAAGCGCGAGCCAGTTTTTGGAAAAGATCACGCTCGAACAAAAGGTTGCAGCCGGTTTTGTATCAGACGGAATCGGCCAGCTTCACGCCCCCACACGTCAAAACGCGAAACAAAAGACAGCCATGACCGACAGCAGCATTGAAGCCCTGAACCAGAAACTCGACCGGCTGATCGAAGCGGTGAGCCGTCTTGCCCCGCCGCCGGTACCCCAAACCGACATCGGCGCGGCCGATTGCTTCGTCTGGCAGGCCGATCCGGGCTATCTGGAACCGGTGCGCAGGGTTAACCGCGTCGACATCGGCCTGATCCGTGGCGTCGACCGCGTCCGCGACATCCTTGTCGACAACACCGAACGCTTCGCTGGCGGCTATCCGGCCAACAACGTATTGTTGTGGGGCGCGCGCGGCATGGGCAAATCGTCGCTGGTCAAGGCCGTGCATGCCCAGATCAACGCCAGGACCAAGTCCGACCTGCCGTTGAAGCTGATCGAAATCCACCGCGAGGACATCGACACGCTGCCGAAGCTGATGGGATTGCTCAAGGCGGCGCCCTTCCGCTTCATCCTGTTTTGCGACGACCTCTCCTTCGACCATGACGACACCTCCTACAAATCGCTCAAGGCAGCGCTCGAAGGCGGCGTCGAGGGCCGCCCCGCCAATGTCATCTTCTATGCCACCTCGAACCGCCGGCATCTTTTGCCCCGCGACATGATCGACAACGAGCGCTCGACCGCCATCAACCCGTCCGAGGCGGTCGAGGAAAAAGTGTCGCTGTCCGACCGGTTCGGGCTGTGGCTCGGCTTCCACAAATGTTCGCAGGACGAGTATCTCGACATGATCGACGGCTATGTCAGGCACCATGGCCTTGTCGTGGATCCCGAGCAACTGCGCGCCGAAGCACTGGAATGGGCGACCACCCGCGGCAGCCGCTCAGGTCGCGTCGCCTGGCAGTTCACCCAGGACCTAGCTGGCCGCCTCGGCAAGCCGCTCAAGGATTGATCCGCTCGCAACCAACTGAAAAAGCCCGCTCCTTGCGGAACGGGCTGAGCCGGCGGGCCGGACTGGAGGTCAGACGGCCCACAAATTGCTTTTTTTCTTCTATTCGAGATAACTCCCGACTATTCGAGATAGCCCGACGGATCGACTGGCGCCGAGTTCTTGCGCACTTCGAAGTGCAGCTTCGGCGAATCCGTCGTGCCGCTCATGCCCGACAGCGCGATTTCCTGGCCGCGCTTGACCTTCTGGCCGCGCTGCACCTCGATCGAGCTGGCGTGGCCGTAGACGGTGACCAGGCCATTCTCGTGGCGCACCAGCACCGTGTTGCCGAATTCCTTGAGGCCGTCGCCGGCATAGATGACGACACCGTTTTCGGCTGCCTTGACCGGTGTGCCAGAGGGTACGGCGATGTCAACGCCGTCTTTGCCGGAGCCGAAACCGGAAATCACGCGGCCGCGCACCGGCCAACGCATCTTGCCTATGCCGGTGGCGTCTGGCGCGACGGCATCGTCGGCCTCGGCCTGCTGGATGACCTTCGAATCCTTCTTCGGCGGCGTGTAGGACGCCAGCGTTTCCGACGGCGTGGTCTTTGCCGCGGCCTGCGTCGTGGCCGTCGTCACCGGATCGACCTTGGCCGGCTTGGCAGCGGCGACGGTCACGGTTCCACCGGCAGGCACCTTCAGGGTCTGGCCGATCTTGAGCAAGCCATCCTGCATGCCGTTGGCCTGCTTGATGGCAACGACACCGACACCGGTCTTCCTGGCAATCGAGGAAAGCGTGTCGCCCGACTGAACCGTATAGGTGCCAGCTGCATTGGTCGCCTTGGCCGCGGCTACCTGCGGCTTGGGCTCCTTGGGCTGGCTCGCGGCGGCCGACGTGTCGACCTGAGCGGCGGACTTGCCCTCCCTAGGCTTCGGCTGCTGCGGCAGGACGGCCACCTTGTCGGGCGCAGTGGCCGGCAGGTTGTGCTTGGTGTCTTTCGCCGGCTTGGCATCCGCGAGCTTCGGCTCGCTCTTGCTCGAATAGGCGTAGGCCGGGATGACCAGCTTCTGGCCGGTCTTCAGCCCCTTGGTCGCGCTCAGCCCGTTGACCTTCATGATCACGTCGGACGGCACCTTGTAGCGCTGCGCCAGGCCGCCGATCGTTTCGCCGTCCCTGACGACGATCTCGGTTGCATGCGGAGTGCCGGAAGCAGCCACGCGGGGTTCGTCAGGTTGCGAAACCTTGAAAGGCGACGCCACTGGGGCGACGGCGCCGGTCGTGGTCCTGTCGACATGCGGTGCCGGGGCCAATGCGGTGCGTACCGGCTTCGATACCGGCGCCACTTCGGGAGCCTGGGCAACGGGCGGCGGCAGCGGCCGCGTCGAGACCGGATCGAGGCTGGAGCGGCTGACCGACTGTGTATGGCTGCCATCGACCGGAGCGGCGGCGACATCGCCCGGATAGGGCTGCTGTACGGCATCCTGCTTATTGATGATGGCGCGCTGATTGTTGGTCGAGGATGTAAAGACATCGTCGACGCCATTGAACCGCGAAACCTGGGAACTGCACCCCGCAGCAGCACCCGCGACCATCAGTATGGCGCAGCCTCGCGCCAGATTGCGACCGTTTGTCTTCAAAACACTGAGTTGCATCGCACTAACCCGCACATACCCGGTACAAACTAGGCATGATTAAAGCGCGTTAATGTTACTCGACGGTTAACCCCATGGAATCCGACGCAATTTTTCTTAAAATATTAGAGAGCGAGCCCAGGGGAGATTTTCAGGTCATGCCGGCCGGGGTCGAAGACGGCGCGCACCTGACGCGGCGTGGCCTGAACATCGACATACGCGCTAGATGATAGCGGCGACACCGCGCAGGATCGGCTGCAGGCGAACGAGGCCGATGTCTTCACGCTCGAAGCGGCTGCCGACCTTGGTTAGCTTGGCCAGCACCTGTTCACCCTCTTCGGGGCCGATCGGAGCGATGACGATACCGCCGCTCGACAACTGGTCGAGCAGGAAGCGCGGCAGGCTGTCGAAGGCAGCCCAGGCGACGATACGGTCAAATGGCCCTTCATTCGGCAGCCCGCCGGAACCATCGGCGTGGCGCACGATGACATTGCCGATGCCGAGCGCCTCGAAGCGCTGCCGCGCCTGCTCGGCGAGCGTCTTGTAGCGATCGGTGGTGATGACCCGCGCCGCCAGCCGCGACATCACCGCCGAGGTGTAGCCCGAGCCGGTGCCGATCTCGAGCACGCGGTTGCCCTGCTCGATAGCGAGCGCCGCGATCACCGCCGCCTGCATGTCGGCACCTTCGATCGCCTCGCCGCATTCGATCGGCAGCATACGGTCCGACCAGGCGATCTGATGGAACTGGGCCGCCAGGAAGCCGCGCCGCGGCGTCGCCTCGAAGGCCGCGATCAGCGCCTTCGGCACAGTCCCCCGACCGCGCAGACGCAGCAGAAAGGCAGCAAAACCTTCGCGGTCATCGATCGGGAGGCCCTGGTTCATGCAAGCGCCTTGCTCAATTGGTCACGGATTTCATGCGCGGTGAGGTCAAGCTGAAGCGGCGTCACCGACACCAGCCTGTTGCGTAAGGCGTAGAGATCGGTGCCTTGCTTGCCCTCGACCGGCTCGCCGCCGAAGCGCAGCCAGTAGTATGGCAGGCCGCGCCCGTCACGGCGCTCGTCGACCCACAGGGAGTGCACGAGCTTGCCTTGCGTGGTGACCACCGTGCCGGCGACCTCTTCGGGCGTGCAATTGGGAAAATTGACGTTGAGCAGCACGCCGTCCGGCAACGGCGTCGCGACAAGTTTCTTCAGCAGCGCCGGCGCCAACGCCTCTGTCGTCTCGTAGGGCACGACGCGATCTTCGCCGACATAGCTGTAGCCCTGGCTGAGCGCGATCGAGCGGATACCGAGCAGCGCGCCTTCCATGGCGCCGGCGACGGTGCCCGAATAGGTGACGTCGTCGGCGATGTTGGCGCCCGAATTGATGCCGGACAGGATCAGGTCGGGTGCGCCAGGCAGAATTTTCTTGACGCCCATGATGACGCAATCCGTCGGCGTGCCGCGCACGGCAAAATGCTTCTCGCCGATCTTGCGCAGCCGCAGCGGCTCCGAGATCGACAGCGAATGCGCGTAGCCGGACTGGTCCTGCTCGGGCGCCACCACCCAGACATCGTCGGACAACGTGCGCGCGACACGTTCGAGCGACGCCAGGCCCTCGGCATGAATGCCGTCGTCATTGGTCAGGAGGATACGCATTATTTCGCTTCGATCTTTTCCAGACCGCCCATGTAAGGCCGCAGCACTTCAGGAATGGTTACGCTGCCATCTTCATTCTGGTAGTTTTCGATGACGGCGATGAGCGCGCGGCCGACAGCAGTGCCCGAACCGTTGAGCGTGTGGACAAAGCGGTTGCCCTTGCCGTCTTTGTCCTTGTAGCGCGCGTCCATGCGGCGCGCCTGGAAATCGCCGCACACCGAGCAGGACGAGATCTCGCGATAGGCGTTCTGGCCGGGCAGCCAGACCTCGATGTCGTAGGTCTTGCGCGCCCCAAAACCCATGTCGCCGGTGCACAGCGTCATGGTGCGGAACGGCAGGCCGAGCCGCTTCAGCACTTCCTCGGCGCATTGCGTCATCCGCTCGTGCTCGGCAAGCGACGATTCCTGATCGGTGATCGACACCAGCTCGACCTTGTAGAACTGATGCTGGCGCAGCATGCCGCGCGTGTCGCGCCCGGCCGAGCCCGCTTCCGAACGGAAGCACGGCGTCAGCGCGGTGTAGCGCAGCGGCAGTTTTTCATGCGCGGTGATTTCTTCCCGCACAAGGTTGGTGAGTGGGACCTCGGCGGTGGGAATCAAGCCAAGCCTGCCCTCCCCGTGCGGCGTGAAGAACAGATCTTCCTCGAACTTTGGCAATTGGTTGGTGCCGAACAGAACATCGTCCTTGACCATCAACGGCGGGATGACTTCTTCGTAGCCGTGTTCGGTCGTATGCAGGTCCAGCATGAACTGGCCGAGCGCACGTTCCATCCGGGCCAGTCCGCTTTTCAGCACCGTAAAGCGCGAGCCCGACAGCTTTGCCGCGCGCTCGAAATCCATCATGCCGAGCGCTTCGCCGATCTCAAAGTGCTCCTTCACCCAGTTCGGCCGCGTCGGCACCTTGCCGACGAGGTGCTTGACGACATTGTCGTGCTCGTCCTTGCCGACAGGCACGTCGTCGAACGGCACGTTGGGAAGCACTGCCAGCGCATCGGTCAGCGCCTTGTCGAGCTCGCGTTCGCGCGCCTCGCCGTTCTGGATGAAGACCTTGATCTCGCCGACTTCGGCTTTCAGCTTTTCGGCCAAGGCGGCATCGCCCGAACGCATGGCGTTACCGATCTCCTTCGACGCGGCATTGCGGCGCTCCTGCTTGGTCTGCAGTTCGGTAACGTGCTCGCGCCGCGCCTCGTCCGAGGCGATCAGTCCGTCGACCATGGACTGCGCCTCACCGGCCGACCACGAGCGCTTCACCAGCGCCTCGACAAGGGCCTTCGGGTTGTCGCGAATCCATTTGATGTCAAGCATAGTTTGAACGCTCCTGGGTAGCATGTCGCCCAAAAGTGCGCAGCGGTTTTGGGACAACAACATGCTTCAAACAAAACTGAAACGCATCGCTTTGAGTGCGATGCGTTTCAGCCAGAGGGCGTAAACCGCATCCGAGATCGATGCAAGATGGGCGGGGCGACGACTATGTTTTTCCGCCGCTGCAGCCGCTCTGTTGCCTATGAGGAGGCAGGTGCCGGGGGCTCGTCCGGTGCTTTGTCCGCCACCTCGTCCGCCGCATCCTGCTTCTCGCGTGCCACGCGCTGCTTTTCCCGATCGCGCTCGATCAGCCGGGCAGCCCAGATGGAGACCTCGTAGAGAAGGATGGTCGGGATGGCCAGGCCGATCTGACTCATCGGATCGGGCGGCGTCAGTATCGCCGCGACGACGAAGGCAATGACGATCGCCCATTTGCGCTTCTCGGCCAGTCCCTTGGACGACAGCATGCCGACCCGTGTCATCAGGCTGGTCACCACCGGCAGCTGGAACACCAGGCCGAAGGAAAAGATCAGCGTCATGATCAGGCTGAGATATTCCGACACTTTCGGCAGCAGCGAAATCTGCACCTGATCGTCGGTGCCGGCCTGCTGCATGGCGAGGAAGAACCACATCACCATCGGCGTGAAGAAGAAATAGACCAGCGACGCACCCATCAGGAACAGGATCGGCGACGCGATCAGGAACGGCAGGAAGGCATTCCGCTCGTTCTTGTACAGGCCGGGCGCGATGAACTTGTAGATCTGCGTGGCGATCAGCGGAAAGGCGATCACCATGCCGCCGAACATGGCGAGCTTGACCTGAGTGAAGAAGAATTCCTGCGGCGCCGTGTAGATCAGCTCGACCTTGTGCGGATCGAGCCCTGCCCATTGCGTCGCCCATTTGAACGGCACGACCAGGAGGTTGAACAGTTTCTTGGCGAAGAAGAAACAGACCAGGAAGGCAACGAAGAAGCCGCCCAGCGACCAGATCAGCCGCCGGCGCAACTCGATCAGATGCTCCATCAGCGGCGCCGACGATTTCTCGATCTCGTCCTTTTCGGTGTCCGAAACGCTCACTTGGCGGCTCCAGCCGTCTTCTTGGCCACCGGCTTCTTCACCGCTGCAAGCTTCGGTTCGGCTTTCGCCCCCGTCTTGGTCGCTACAGTCTTGGCCGCGACAGCGTTGGCCGCAGCGGGCGTCTTGGCCCTGAGCGTTTCAGGCTGTGCCGTCGTCACGGCCTTCGCCTGCGTCTTGGACGCAGACGCTGCCTTCGCGGCTACCTTTGCACCATTTGCCGAAGCTTTTGCAGCCGGCGTCGCTTTTGCCGGTGCAGGCTTGGTTAGTTTCTTCGCCGCGGACGCCTTCGGTGCCGCAACGGGTTCCGCCGGCGCTGACGAGGTCACCACCGATTCGTCGGTCATTGCCGGAAAAATCGGCGCTGCTGGCGCTGCTTCCGGCCCGTTGACGCCAGGTATGGTCGTTGCACCGTTCTTCAACGGCTCGGCCGCCTGCGGGGTCGAAGCGACAGAGCTTGCCGGATCGGCCGGCTTCGGCTTCATCGCCGCATCGACGCCGGAGCGAACATCGGCCGCGGCCTGTTCGAACGGATTGAGCTGCTTCCTGATCTCGGCCATCGGGCTGAGACCCCTGAGCTCGTCGACTGACTTCTTGACGTCGTCGAGCTCGGCTTCCTTCAGCGCCTCGTTGAACTGTTTCTGGAAATCGGACGCCATGGCGCGCAGCTTCGCCGTCGTGCGGCCGAAGGTGCGCAGCATATTGGGCAAATCCTTGGGTCCGACGACCACGATCATGACGATCGCGATGACCAGCATTTCGGTCCAGCCGACTTCAAACATGGCACTCTGTTCCGACTAGAACCTTTGGCTCAGCTCTTGCTGGCTTTTTCCTTCGCGGCCGCAACGGTCTCGTCGGCACGGTGTTCGACGGTGCGCTTGTCTTCGGCAACCTCGTCGTCGGCCATGCCCTTCTTGAAGCTCTTGATGCCCTTGGCCATATCGCCCATCAGCTCGGGAATCTTGCCGCGGCCAAACACCAAAAGCACGATCACCAGCACGATCAGCCAATGCCAAATCGAAAATGAACCCATAGCAAATCTCTCTCGAATGTTTTCCCTGGCGATGATCTATGCGTTTTCGCGTTGGGATTCAAACACAACTGCGACAGAGTTTATGAAAGGGTGACGGATGTCACGCATTTTCGACGGGAACGCCCGCTACGAATCCGCGCATCCTCATCAAGTTCGCCGCCAATGCCAGTCAATCTTCCGTGACGCGCGGCGTCAGCAGGCCGAGTTCCTCGAGATCGATATCGGTCAGCGCATCCTCGTCGTCGGTCAATGCGTCGGGATCGGCCGGCGGCTGCGGAATGGAGAAATTCGACGGCATGCGGCCCGAAAGCAGTCCGGCCCCCTTCAGTTCCTCCATGCCAGGAAGATCGCGAATCTCTTCCAGCGCGAAATGGTCGAGGAAGGTCTCCGTCGTGCCGTAGGTCACAGGGCGTCCGGGCGTCTTTCGCCGGCCGCGCATGCGCACCCATTCCGTTTCCAGCAGCGTGTCGAGCGTACCTTTTGAGGTCTCCACGCCCCTGATGTCCTCGATCTCGGCACGCGTCACCGGCTGGTGATAGGCAATGATCGCCAGCACTTCGAGAGCCGCGCGGGAGAGCTTCCTTTGCTGGACGGTATCGCGGCTCATCAGGAAAGCCAGGTCGCCGGCGGTGCGGAACGCCCAGGCGTCGCCCACACGCACCAGATTGACGCCGCGCCGCGCATAGATCTGCTGCAGCTCGGCCATGGCCAGGGCAATGTTGATGCCGTCAGGGAGGCGGGCCGCAAGCTGCTTTTCGCTGACGGGTTCAGCGCTGGCGAACACGATCGCCTCGGCCATGCGCACGGCCTCGGCCAGATGCAGCCGTTCGGCCGGGTTCTGTAGCTGCTGCTCGGCCGGATCCTGGGAAAGCAACTCCTCTTCGGGTTCATCGCCGACCTTGAACGGGACAACCGAAGCGTTGAAGCGTTCGCTCATGATGCCACCTCGACTGCCTTGATTGCCTGCGTGCGGCCGCGCAGGTAGATCGGCGCGAACGTCTGATCCTGCCGCACGTCCATCGTGCCGTCGCGCACCAGCTCCAGCGTGGCCGCAAACGAACTGGCGATCGCCGTGCGCCGCTCCTCGGGACTGGTCATGTATGCGATCAGAAAACTCTCCAGCGCCGTCCAGTCGCTTGCAGCCCCGACCAGGCGGGTCAGGATGTCGCGCGCGTCCTTGAGCGACCAGACACCGCGCCTGGCGATGGTCACATTGTTGATCGCCTGCTTCTGGCGCTGCTGGGCATAGGCGGTCAAGAGATCGTAGAGCGAGGCCGAATATGCGTTACGCTTTTCGACGATGACCATTTCCGGCATGCCGCGCGCAAACACGTCTCGGCCGAGCCGGTTGCGGTTGACCAGACGCGCCGAGGCGTCGCGCATGGCTTCCAGCCGCTTCAGGCGGAACTGCAGCACCGCCGCCAGTTCCTCGCCGCTTTCGCCCTCGTCGCCGGGCTGCTTGGGGATCAGGAGCTTGGACTTGAGGAAGGCCAGCCACGCCGCCATCACCAGATAGTCGGCGGCAAGCTCCAGCCTGAGCGCCCTCGCCGTCTCGACAAAGGTCAGATATTGCTCGACCAGCGCCAGGATCGAAATGCGAGCCAGATCGACCTTCTGGGTGCGGGCAAGATGCAGCAGAAGATCGAGCGGACCTTCGAAGCCGGCCACGTCGACGACCAGCGACGGGTCGCCGGTAACGCGTGAATCGTCATTCTCGGCCCACAGACGGTCCATCGGTGCGGCCTTCGCGGCCTTGCTTTCCAATGCTTCCGCCACTGCCTGTCGCTTTCCCTTTGCTATGCCACCGCATCGAAGTAGGTGGCGAATTCGGCACGTATTTCGGTTTCTTCAACCGTGTCACGGTTCTTTATATAGGTCAGCGCCCGCTTTGCGCGCTCCAGCGACGTGCCCTCAAGCCCCATGGTGCGCGATGCGATGCCGGCCATCTCCTCAAAAACGCCGTTGCAGTGAAGGACCAGATCGCAGCCCGCCGCAAGGATCGAGGCCGCCTTTGTCGGGAAATCCCCAGAAAGTGCCTTCATCGAGGTGTCGTCGCTCATCAGCAGTCCGTCGAAGCCGATTTCGCGCCGGATGATCTCGTCGATGACCTTGCCGGAGGTGGTCGCCGGATTGTTGGGGTCGATCGCGCTGTAGACGACATGGGCTGTCATCGCCATCGGCAGATGGCTAAGCTCCTTGAACGGGGCGAAATCATGCCGCTGCAGATCGCTGAGCGAGGCATTGACCACCGGCAGTTCGAAATGCGTGTCGGCAAAGGCACGTCCATGACCCGGAATATGCTTCATGACCGGCAGCACGCCGCCCGACATCAGCCCTTCCGCGGCTGCGCGGCCGAGCTCGATCACCGGTCGCGGATCCTTGCCATAGGCCCGCGCGCCGATGACATCGCTGGCGCCTTCGATCGGCACATCGAGCACCGGCAGGCAATCGGCTGTGATGCCGTAGCGCAGCAGGTCGAAGGCATGCAGCCGCGCCATCAGCCAGGCCGCTCGGGCGCCGGCATCATGATCGTCGCGCCACAGCGCGCCGAGCGCGCCGCCGGCGGGATAGTTCGGTGCCAGCGGCGGTCGCAAGCGCTGCACACGGCCGCCTTCCTGATCGATGAACACCAGCGCGTCCGGACGCCCTAGGCAGTCCCGCATCTCGGCGACCAGATCGCGGATCTGTTCGGTCTCGCCAATGTTGCGCGCAAACAGGATGAAGGCCCACGGGCATTCATTGCGATAGAAATTGATTTCTTCGCGGGTAAGCGATTTCCCGGCACAGCCGAGGATCATGGATTTTGATTCGGTCATGTCGGCAGTTTAGGGCTTTGTGCGATCAAAGGGAATCGCCAGGGATTCATCCGGGACAATGCCGGATCTGCTTTCCCCATGAAAAAGCCGGCGCGGTGGACCGCGCCGGCTTTTGATGGTTGGCTCCGGCTTTAGCGCGAGACGAAGCAGTTGCCGCCGGCGGCCTTGTAACTGGTGCACAAACTGATCGCGTCATTGCGTGACTGGGCCGGAACGCGCACGCGGTAGAACGTGCCTTTGCCGGCGATCTCGGCCTTGACGATGTTGGCGGTACGCCCGGCAAGCACGCTGCCATAGCGGCGCTGCAGATCCTGATAGCTGGACTGGGCGCTTTCGACGGTCGGCTGCGAGGCGATCTGCATCGACCACGAGCCACCGCCGGCCGCGGTCGATGCCGGATCTATGGACGCAACCTGATCGGGCTTGACCTCGCCGACAACATCGACCGGCTGGTCGGACGGACGCTGCGGCGCGAGCGGAACCTTTGCCGGCGTGTTCGCCGATTGGGCCTCGGCTTTCGGCTTGGCGACCGGCTTGAGGGCCGGTTCGTCGTCCGCCTGGGCGGCGGCAGGCGCCACGGTGCCGGTCTGGTCCGCATCGGCTTGCGCCGCCGGGGCGACATGCTGCGGCGCCGGATCGACCGGCTCGGTAGCGGCCATTTGCGGAGCGGCGGGCGCTGCCGGATCTTCACGCGGCACCAGCGAACCGTCCGACTTGACCACCATGGTCCTCACCTTGCGCGGCGCAACGGCGACGACATCGGCATTGGTGCCCTTGTCGGCATCCTGCAGCACCTGCGCGATGCGATCCTCGGACTTGGGCGCCGGCGCAGTGCTATCGGCAGAAGCGTTGTCGGCCGAAGCGGCGCCGGACATCGGCGCGGCATTGCCGACATCGGTTCCAGCGGCGGCTGCATTCTGGTCCGGCGAAAGATCGATGGCGCGGGCCGGGTCCTTCGCCTGCACGTCAACCGGCTCTTCGACGTTGGTGACCAGCTTTTCCTGGACCGGCTCGGCTGGCTTTGCGCCCCTGACCGCGTCGTAGACCTTGTTGTCCTGGTTGGGCACCACGGCGCCGCCCGGATTCTCCGGCTTAACCTTGATCGGCGCGTTGTCGGCCTTGACGATGACAGGCGCTTCGCTGCCGCCCTTGCCGCCAAAGGACAGCGCAAAGGCACCGAGACCGCCCGCGACGGCGACCGCGCCGACAATCGCGGCGATGAACAGGCCGCGTCCGCGCGACGGCCTCGCGGCCTCACGCTCGCCGAGCCCCGGGACAGCCATAGCCTCGTCGAGTTCGGGATCGTAGTCGAGTTCATCGACGGTGAAATCATCGGCTTGGGAAACCGGCTGGCTCCCTGGCAGACTGTCAAGGTCGAAACCAGAGGCGTCGGCATAACCCGTGGGCGCCGCCGCGCGGGCGGACATGTCCATCGGCCGCGCGGCATAGGTCCGCGCTTCCGGCTCATAGCCCGGCTTGATCCCATCATAGCCCGGCTTGACCCCGTCATATGCCGGCTTGAGGCTGTCATAGCCCGGCTTGAAGCCCGCGGCATAGGAGTCATCATCGTAAGACGCGCCGGCCAAATTGCCTGTGGGAGCGGCAGCGACCTCCACCGCGTTCATCTCGGAGAGAAGGCTGGAGAACTCCGCATCGAGATCGTCGTAGCCAGGCGACGCTGGCTGGTCTTCCTCGAAGTGCAGTTCGGGAATATCGAGATCGTCCGCCAGCGCGACGACACGCTCGGGTACATCGACCGTTTCGACGTCGGGCATGTCTTCGTAATGCGCCGGCTGGCGCGATTGCGGCGCCGATACCGGGGCAGCGGGAGCCACGGCCTCGACCGGCTCGGACGAACGGTAGGATGTCATGGCGGCGACTGCCGGCCCGGCGGCCACGGATGCCACCGAAGCGGCCGGCTGAGCGCCAAACGCAGGCTGAGCGCTGAATGACGGCTGCTGCGGAACCGGCGTCACGCGGCTCCACGAACGCGGCGGCTCTGCCGGTTGGGAACGCTCCGCAAGCCAATCGAGAGAATCCGCCGAATTGTCCCGGTCAGCGGCTTCGTCACGCGGATCAAGATCCTTGGGCAAAGCCGCGTCGAACGCATCATCGTCGAAATCGACATCGCCAACCGTGTTCCAGGTCGTATCCTGGAGTTCATCAAGCATAAGGTCGTCAATATCCGCATCGGCCGCTTGGGCCGTGCCAACATGCCGGTCCTGCTCAGGCGCGGGTTCGTCAAGATCCCAGTCGAGGTCGCCGACAAGGTCGGCCGGTTCCTCGGCGGGCTCGGCAACAGGCGGCAGGGCAGCGACAGCCGGCTGAGCCGTGACGGGCTCACTGGCCACCGGCACTGTGCGCGCCGTCATGGCACCCAGCAGCGCATTCAACTCGTCTTCCAGGCTCCGTTCGTCCGCGGTCGGGGCATGCACCGCGGCTGCGATGTAGGCTTCCGGCGCCGCCGGCTGGGCGGCAACGGCGGCAACCTCTGTGACCGGCTCTTCGACCGTTTCGGCAAACGCGTCGTCCAAATTCAGGTCAAAAGCATCGTCCGGCACGCTCTCAGGGCTGGGAAGCTCGCCCTTCGCGTCAGCGACATCGGCAAACGCATCATGCGTTGGCGGCTCGTCGAAGGCATTCGGCTCATCCGCGCGAACGTCGAAATCCATGTCGACATCAGCCATGGCGTCGTCGAAATGGCCGGCAAAGCTTTCATCGGAGATTGCATGGCCGTCACGCGCCGCCGCTTGCTCCGGCATGGGATACTCGACGGGCTCGGCGACCACGAATGACTGTTCGGCCGCCGAATGGTCGTCGAGCACCAGCTCGTCTTCAAGCGAGACTGCCACCGCATCGTCGAATTCGTCATCTGAGGCAACTGGCTCGACAGAAGCGTGCGTGTCGGCAACGGCGTATTGGGCCTCTTCGGCTTCCTCATCGATCCGGAGGTCCTGGTCGAGCGAAGTGGCAAGCTCGTCCGCCATCGACTGATCGTCCTCGAAGGGGGAGACGTCCTCAAGCGAACCGGCGACGGCATCGTCAAAATCAGACGCGAAAGCCGGCTCGACGGACGGCGCGGCTTCAGCTGCGACCGCATGGCTGGTGCCGGCGACGTGGCCGTCGATCTCAGCCATGTCCAGTTGGAAATCGTCGTCGAGCGACACCGAAAGCTCGTCGTCCATCGCGCTGGCGTCAGCCGCTTGGAATGCCGGCTCATGCTCGAAGGTCGGCTCATGAGCCTGGACAACCGGAGCGGCGTCGCTGTCGTCAGCGCCGAACTCGCCCATCATTTCTTTCTCGAGATCGATATCGAAATCGCCCTCTTCGAGCCCGCGATCGGCGGCTGGGGCCTGCGGCTGGGCGGGCGATTGCGGCCTGACCGGCTGGCGCGGGTCGAATCCCATGATCCTGGTCAGTTCCGCGAACGGATCATCGTCAGCGATGTCGTTGTTGTCGGCTACTCTCAGCTGGGTTCTGTCTGCCATTATTGTTCCCGAACTCGCACTCATTCGGACGCCATGGACGTCGCGTAGGGTTGGCCCTTACCAGCGCAATGTGGGCAAAAGGTGACAGGTTATTTAGTCAAACCTAACGCATTTCGGTGGGCGCGGCGGCCCCGATCAACGTCAGGCCGGACGTCAAAACGTCCGAAACAGCCTGCACCAGCCCTAGTCTGGCATGCGTCAATTGTCGGTCGTTAACCTTAACAAAACGTAAGTCCGGATTATCCGTGCCACGGTTCCAGTGTCCGTGGAAGCTGGAAGCCAGATCATAGAGGTAAAATGCCAGCCGATGCGGCTCGAGCGCAAGGGCGGCGGACTCGATCAGCCGCGGGTATTCGGCGAGCTTGCGGATCAGGCCGATCTCGCCCTCATCGGTCAGCAATGCCGCGGCCGACGCCAGGCTGTTGCGGTCGAAATTGGCTTCGCCCAGTTGCTCGCTCGCCTGCCGGAACACCGAATGACAGCGCGCCGAGGCGTACTGGACATAGAACACCGGATTGTCCTTGGACTGCTCGGTCACCTTGACGAAATCGAAATCCAGCGGCGCATCGTTCTTGCGGTAGAGCATCATGAAGCGGATCGCGTCGCGGCCGACCTCCTCCACCACTTCGCGCAGCGTCACGAAATCGCCCGACCGCTTCGACATACGCACCGGTTCGCCCTCGCGAAACAGCTTGACCAGATTGCACAGCAGGACAGTGAGCTTCACCTCGTCGCCGGCAATCGCCCGCGCCAAGGCCTCCAGCCGCTTTACGTAGCCGCCATGGTCGGCGCCGAGCACATAGATCAGGTCGACGAAGCCGCGATCGACCTTGTCCTTGAGATAGGCGACGTCGGCGGCGAAATAGGTGAACGAGCCATCGGACTTGACCAGCGCCCGGTCCATGTCGTCGCCGACCGCGGTCGAGCGGAACAGCGTCTGCTCGCGGTCCTCCCAATCGTCGGGTTTCTCGCCCTTGGGCGGCGGCAGCTTGCCCTTGTAGATATGGCCCTTCAGCGTCAAATCGTTGATCGCCGAGCGGATCTTCCTGGCATTGTCGGCGTGCAGCGTGCGCTCGGAGAAGAACACGTCGTGATGCACGTTGAGCATCGCCAGGTCCTCGCGGATCATCGCCATCATCGCATCGATGGTGCGATCCTTGACGATGGCGAGCGCCTCGTCATCGGGCATCTGCAGAAGCGAGCGGCCGAATTCCGCGACCAGCGCCTGGCCGACGGGCACCAGGTAATCGCCGGGATAGAGACCGGCGGGTATTTCGCCGATATCGTCGCCCAGCGCTTCGCGGTAGCGCAGGAATGCGGAACGGCCGAGCACGTCGATCTGCGAGCCGGCATCGTTGATGACATATTCCTTGGTCACATCGTAGCCGGCGAAGGCCATCAGATTGGCAAGCGCGTCGCCGACGACAGCACCCCGGCAATGGCCGACATGCATCGGCCCGGTCGGATTGGCCGAGACATATTCGACATTGGTCTTCCTGCCGCCGCCAACCGTCGAGCGGCCATAGTTGCGGCCCTCGCCGAGCAGTGCGGTCAGATGTGTCTGCCAGAAGCCGTCCTTGAGCCTGAGATTGACGAAACCGGGCCCTGCCACTTCCGTCGCCGCGACATCCTTGTCGTCACGCAGCGCCTGCGCCAGTCTTTCGGCCAGCGCGCGCGGGTTCTGGCCGGTCGGCTTGGCCAGCACCATCGCCGCATTGGTCGCCAGGTCGCCGTGGCTGGCGTCGCGCGGCGGCTCGACGGCAATGCGCGACAGGTCAGGCGAAACGCCGTCTTTGTCTTTCAGATCAAGCGCTTCGACGGCTTTTATGATTCGCGCGGTGAAATCGGCGAAGATGTTCATTTGTGTGACTCTGGGGTCTGGCTCTGGCGGCTTTGCAGCGAATCCGGCTCGTTGGCCGGCAAAATCGAGCCCGCCCTAGCCCAATTCAGGCGTATGGTCAAACAAACGCCGGTGTTCCTTGAGCGCGTAGGTGTCGGTCATACCCGCCAGGAAGTCGGCGACGCTGCGCGCCTTGATGCGGTCGTCGGCCCGATCCAGCCCCTCGCGCCAGCCGTCCGGCATGGCGCGCGGATCGGCGAAATAGGCGTCGAACAGATTTTTGACGATCTGCTCGGCGTCCGCGCGCACCCGCATAACCTCCGCGTGCCGGTAGAGGTGCTTGTACAGGAAGGCCTTCAGTTCTTTCTCCAAGGCAGCCATTTCGGCCGAGAAAACTACCATCGTCTCGCCAGCTGCCCTCACTGCATCGGCGCTCCGCGGCTTGATGCGATCGAGATTGGCGGTCGTCGACTTGATCACGTCCTCGACCATGGCGGTTATCTGCCGCCGCATCAGCTCGTGGCCGGTGCGCACATCATCGAGGGAGGGATAGCGTGAGCGAACGCCTTTCAGGATCGTTCCCGGCAGCGAAACCGTCTCCAGCATGTCCAGCGTCAGTAGCCCTGCCCTCAAGCCGTCATCGATGTCATGCGTGTTGTAGGCTATATCGTCGGCGATCGCCGCGCATTGCGCCTCGATGCCGGCGAACCGGTCGAGTTCGAGATCGTGCAGTTCAGAGTAATCACGGATCGCCTGCGGCACCGGCCCTTTCAGACCCTTGCCGTTGGCGTCCGTCAGCGGTCCATTGTGCTTGACCAGGCCTTCCAGCGTTTCCCAGGTCAGGTTGAGCCCATCGAACTCGGCGTAGCGCGCCTCCAGCCTCGTCACGATGCGCAGCGATTGCGCGTTGTGGTCAAAGCCGCCCCAGGTGGCCATCTTTTCGTTCAGCGCGTCCTCGCCGGTGTGGCCGAAGGGCGTGTGGCCGAAATCATGCACCAGCGCCACCGCCTCAGCGAGATCCTCGTCGCCGCGCAGCGCCCGTGCCAGGGCGCGCGCGATCTGCGCCACTTCGATCGAATGGGTCAGCCGGGTGCGATAGTGGTCGCCTTCATGCGCGATGAAGACCTGCGTCTTGTGCTTCAGGCGCCGGAAGGCCGTCGAATGGATGATGCGGTCACGGTCACGCTGGAATGGCGTGCGGGTCGGGCTTTCCACCTCGTCGAACAGCCGTCCGCGCGACTTTGCCGGGTCGCAGGCATAGGCGGCGCGCGGCCGATAGCCGAATCCGATGTCGCCCAACTCATTGGTCATGGCTGATGCTGCCGCGTTTGACTTAGCCAGGTTGACTTGGCCCCTCGCGCTTCATACCTATCATGTGAAACCGAAAGCAAGGTGACGCCCATGGGCGCTGATGCCAAGACTGCCATGAAAGTCGATATGACCGAGGCCGCCGCCAAGCGGATCGCCAGGATTGTCTCGAACGAGGCCGGCAAGACGGCGCTGCGCGTGTCGGTCGAAGGCGGCGGCTGCTCGGGCTTCTCCTACAAGTTCGATCTGGTCGATACGCGCAATGACGACGACGTCGCCATCGAGAAGGACGGTGCCACCGTGCTGATCGACGATCTGTCGCTGGTCTATATGGGCGGCTCTGTGATCGATTTCGTCGACGATCTGATGGGCCAGTCGTTCCAGATCCGCAATCCGAACGCCGTCGCCTCCTGCGGCTGCGGCACGAGTTTCTCCATATAGAATGCCTGCTATCGGTGCGGTCCGTCAGATCGCGCTGTCGGCTGGCCGTGATCTCGACGCCACGCTGGCTTTCTGGCGCGACGTGCTCGGCATGGCGGTTCATGCGCGCTTCGACCCGCCGGGCATCGCCTTCATCATGGCCGGCGATATCAGGCTGCTGTTCACCGACGGCATACCGGCCGGAACCGTCTATCTCGACATATCGGGCCTCGATGACTTCCATGCCTCTGCGGTCGCGGCAGGCGTACCCTTCACCGCGCCGCCAACACTTGTCCATCGCGACACAGAGGGCCAGTTCGGTCCAGCGGGGGAAAGCGAATGGATGGCCTTCCTAAAGGACCCGGCTGGCAATACGATTGGCCTCGTCGAACGCCATCCGCCGCAAGAATCCAACTGAACAGCATCGAGACCGCCATGAAAATCGTCACCTGGAACATCAACGGTGTCCGCGCCCGCATTGGCAACCTCACCCATTGGCTGACCGAGAGCGCACCCGACATCGTCTGCCTGCAGGAGATCAAGTCGGTCGACGAGCAATTCCCGCGCGCCGAGATCGAGGCGCTTGGCTACAATGTCGAAACCCACGGCCAAAAGGGTTTCAACGGCGTCGCCCTGCTGTCGAAGCTGCGCTTCGACGAGGTGATCCGAGGCCTGCCCGGCGACGATGCCGATGAACAGGCGCGTTTCATCGAAGGGGTTTTCTCGACTGACAAGGGCGCGCTGCGCGTCGCCTCGCTCTATCTGCCGAACGGCAATCCGATCGATGACGAGAAGAAGTTTCCTTACAAGCTGTCCTGGATGGCGCGGCTGGAGCGCTGGGCCGAAGAACGGCTGAGACTGGAGGAGGCTCTGGTGCTCGCCGGCGACTACAACGTGATTCCCGAGCGGATCGACGCGCGGTTTCCGGAGAACTGGCTGGGCGACGCGCTGTTCCAGCCGCAGACGCGACAATCCTTCCGGCGGCTGCTCAACCTTGGTTTCACCGAGGCGGTGCGCGCGGTCACCGACGCACCCGACACCTACACATTCTGGGACTATCAAGCCGGCGCGTGGCAGAAGAACAACGGCATCCGCATCGACCACCTGCTCTTGTCGCCGGAAGCCGCCAACCGGTTTTCTTCCGCGTCGATCGAAAAGCACGTGCGCGCCTGGGAAAAACCGTCCGATCACGTGCCGGTGGCGATCGATCTCGCACTTCAGCCGGCCTGAGAGAACCCTCGCCGGGCACGTCTGCGCTGGACCTCATATCGCCACATTTCGCGCCGCTCATTGCGGGCCAGCATGGCGGCTGGGGTTCCATGAGCACACGATTTCATCTTTGTCCGATCGGCCTGGCATTTGCCATGGCCGCTCCCGGTGCGGCATTTGCCGACCAGGAATGCCTGGCCAATGGAAAATCCTACCAGCTTGGCCAGGTCGCCTGCCTGACGCTTGCCGACCGGAGCCATCTGGCTCGCTGCGACATGGTGCTCAACAACACATCGTGGACGAAGATCGGGGATAGCTGCCCGGAAAACACGCTGGCGCCACAACCCCATGTCACGCCGATCTCGACGCCGGCGCCCAGCATGGTGCCGACGGAGCCGATCGAGAACTGATCACGATCGAAAATCGAGTGCTGCTGGTGAAGCTGACGCGGCCGCGAGATTACTGATCCGCGTTGTTGCCCTTGGTGAGGATATCATCGGCCAGCGAGATGGCGGTACGGCGGTCGGCCTCGCCGGCGGTGGCAAATGCCTCTTCCTGCATGCCGCGGATCCAGGGCTGGTCAGCCGGTGAAGCGCGTTCGAGCGCTGCCGTCATCATCGCCAGGCCGCGAACGATCTTGCCGCTCTGGAACAACAAATGGCCCAGTGTCGCTTGGGCGCCGGCATGGCCTTTCTCGGCGGCGAGTTGGAACCAGCGCCCGGCCTGCTTGACACTGGCTTTCACGCCGCCCTCGCCCTTCAAGAACATCTGCCCCATCTCGAACTGCGCGTTCGGATTGCGGTAGTTGGCGGCGGCGCGCATGTAATATTCCTGGGCCGCCACCTCGTTCTCGGCGACCGGGCTGCCGGGAATGCCCGTGCGCAAATAGTCGCCAAGCGCCACCAGCGCGTCGGAGACATAGCTTTCCTCAGGCGAGCCGGGCTCGACGTCCTGATCGACGATCTCGGAGAAGAACTTGAACGCCTCGTAGTCGTCGCGCGCCACGCCGTCGCCCTCGGCATACATGCGGGCAAGCTTCCAGGTGGCACCGATCTGGCCGTTTTCGGCAGCGTATTTGTAGGCCTCGGCAGCCTGTTCCTTGTGGCCGTTCTTGTAGGCGGAGAAGCCGAACTGGAAGACCGCCCAGGGGCTGGATTGCGGCTTCACCCCGGTCTTGTCGTCGAACACCTTGTCGTCGAAGGCCATGGCCTGGCCCACGGCGCCAAAGGTCGCGCCAAATGTGGCGGCCACGACCAGTGCCGAAAAGACAGACGACCTCAACAACTCTGGTGTTGACTTCAACAACTCAGATGTCCGCATAACAGTGTGTTTCTTTCGCACCGCCCGGATGAGTCACCGCGCCATCGCGCGCCGGCCCTACCGTCTGTGCATATTTCCATATCGCGCCCGACTGATAGTCGGTCGCGCGCGCCTTCCACGTCTTTGCCCTCGCCGCCAGTTCGCCATCGGACAACGCCACGTCGATCATGCCGTTCACCGCGTCGATCGAGATCACGTCACCATCCCTGAGCAGTCCGATCGGGCCGCCTACGGCTGCTTCGGGGCCGACATGGCCGATGCAGAAACCGCGCGTCGCGCCCGAGAAGCGCCCGTCGGTGATCAGCGCCACCTTGCCGCCCATGCCCTGGCCGTAAAGTGCTGCCGTCGTCGACAGCATCTCGCGCATGCCGGGGCCGCCGCGCGGCCCCTCGTAGCGGATGACGAGAACTTCGCCTTCCCTGTAGTTGCGCTGCGTCACCGCCTCGAAACATTCCTCTTCCGAATCGAAGCAGCGTGCCGGGCCGGAGAACTTCAACTCCGCCATGCCCGCGACCTTCACGATCGCGCCTTCGGGGGCAAGGTTTCCCTTCAAGCCCACGACACCGCCGGTTTGGGTAATGGGTGTGTTGGCCGGGCGGACCACGTCCTGATGCTCATTCCAGACAACGTGCTGCATGTTTTCGGCCAAAGTGCGGCCAGTCACGGTCATGCAGTCGCCATGCAGATAGCCGTGGTCGAGCAGCGTCTTCATCAGCAGCGGAATGCCGCCGGCCTCGAACATGTCCTTGGCGACATATTTGCCGCCCGGCTTGAGGTCGGCGATGTAAGGCGTCTTCTCGAAGATCTTGGCCACGTCGAACAGGTCGAACTTGATGCCGGCCTCGTGGGCGATCGCCGGCAGATGCAGTGCCGCGTTGGTCGAACCGCCGGTGGCCGAGACCACGGTCGCCGCATTCTCCAGCGCCTTCAGCGTGACGATGTCGCGCGGCCGGATGTTTTTCGCGATCAGTTCCATGATCTTTTCGCCGGAGGCGAAATTGAACCGGTCGCGCATTTCATAGGGAGCCGGCGCGCCGCAGGAATAGGGCAGCGCCAGGCCGATCGCCTCGGCGACGGTGGCCATGGTGTTGGCGGTGAACTGGGCGCCGCAGGAACCGGCCGAGGGACACGCGACCTGCTCGATCTCAAGCAGTTCGTCGTCGCTGATCGTGCCGACCGAGTGCTGGCCGACCGCCTCGAAAACATCCTGCACGGTGATCTGGCGGCCGCGATAGCTGCCGGGCAGGATCGAACCGCCATAGATGAAGATCGACGGCACGTTGAGCCGCACCATGGCCATCATCATGCCGGGCAGCGACTTGTCGCAGCCGGCCAGCCCGACCAGCGCGTCGTAGCAATGGCCGCGCATGGTGAGTTCGACCGAATCGGCGATGACCTCGCGCGACACCAGCGATGACTTCATGCCCTGGTGACCCATGGCGATGCCGTCGGTGACGGTGATGGTGCAGAATTCGCGCGGCGTGCCGCTGGCCGCAGCGACGCCCTTCTTGACCACCTGCGCCTGGCGCATCAGCGAGATGTTGCAGGGCGCCGCCTCGTTCCAGCAGGAGGCGACCCCGACCAGCGGCTGCGCAATCTCGGCCGCCGACAAACCCATCGCATAGAGATAGGAACGATGCGGCGCACGCGCCGGACCGACGGTCACATGGCGGCTGGGGAGCTTAGCCTTGGAGATGACTTTGGCGTCCATACTCTTCCTTGCCCCATCTTCCCTGCAAATGGGGCGGAGCGGCCTGCCCCGTCGCCGAGCCTTTTGGCGCGTGTCCCGAGACAAGATCGAGGTGCGCCGGGTTTATGGCGGGAAATGGGCAATTTCCTCAGCCCGGCTTCCAGCGCAGGGGTTGTTCAGAAAGTGTTGCCAAAACGTCACAATCGCACGGGGCGAAAGAGGTGCGGCTAATATGCAACGCAGCTTGGATACGGGGCGCACGGGCGATGCCGGCTCAAACGAAAAAGGCCGAGCAACGCCCGGCCTTTTGCTTAGAATTTTCAGTTGCTTAGAACTTGATCTTGATACCGCCGGAAATTGCCGTGACCAGATCGTTGCCGAAGTCATAGCTGTCATCGGTGCCCGCGATATAGCCGTTCTCGCCAGCCAACTCCCCTGAATGGCCGCTGGTCAGCACACCGACCGCACCTGCCAGACGAACCTCGATATTCGGCCTGGGCGTATAGGCAACGCCACCACCCAGCGTCCAGGTATCGGTCTGTGCACCATAGCCATGCGACGTGCCACGATCCCAGGAAAGCTGCCCAGCGGCACTCCACTGATCATTGAACTTGTGACCGATACCGCCCGTGACAGTCCAGCCATCACGATACATCAGGTCGAGTGAAGTTAGTTGGCCCAGACCATTCGTGACGCAGAATGAGGAGGGTGTACCCTGGGCACAGATCGGAACGCTTTGCAGGACGCTCCAATTGACCCACTTGATCGAACCGAAAGCGAGCCAGCCAGGTGCGATGCCCGACTGCAGTTTCAATTCGAGCGAATCCGGCATTGACTCCGTCGCACCATAAATCGGTACAGAGACGACGCCGCCGATGTTCAGAGTACCAGAGATATTGTCGAGCTTCACTTGCGAATTGTAGACAAGGCTGGCGCGCAGCGCGATATCTGGAATTTCATAAGCGACGCCCGCACGCCAGCCCCAGCCATCGGCCTCCAGATCGACACGACCGACCATCGTGCCGAAGCCAATATCTGTGTAGTTCTCCTTGAAGCCATAGATCTTCTGGTAGAAAACACCGCCTATGAACCGAAGCTGGCCTTTGCCGGCGTCCATCTTGTAGGAGCAGGTAGCCGCGTAGTTGTCGCTCTTGATGTCGGTTTCGATATTCGAAAACGCGCCGTTCCACGCATTTCCCGGCGCGGTATGTGCACCCCAGGGCTGCGAATAATCGACCATGCAATCCACGCCTTGCACGACCTGGACCTTGGCTCCAATGCGTGGAACCCAATAGCCCTCGGCTCCGTCGGCCGAGGTGCCCAAACCGAGATCGGCTCCGCCCGGGCCGCGCGCATTCTTGTACTTGCGGTCCGGCATCACATAGGTCGCTTCCGCTTCGGTCGCGAACGGAGCCGGATCAAACAACAGGTCGATATCGTAGCCAGCACGCTCCAGGCCGCCGGCATGTGCCGGGTTCATCGCCGTCCCGATCAAAGCCAGCGAAAAGCAGCCCGCCCCAAGCAGCGCTTTCAGTCGCAGAATAGTCATGAAATGTCCTCCCCGAATTCGAGTGCATCAAGCTAGAACCAATTCGGGTTAACGGTGCAACAACGAATTCAAGAGCGTACATGTACACATTCGCCAGGCGCATTTTCGAGGAAATGCAACCGGATGCGGCAAGGCCGAAAACGGTCCGTGATGGCGGATCTGCTTCCAAAAAACAGAGGAAACCCATCCAAAAAGGTTCGAAAACAGCGTTTTTTGCGGTCCGGGAGCCCCATTGTTACATTATGGCAACAATGGGGCTAAAACTTCCGTTTACGTCAAAATTAACGCAACGGCATGCTGATTTTCGAGGCGGAAAACCAGCAGTTTAGAGAGGGCTAAAGTCTCGCGAATCTATCCTTAGCCGGCGTCGCGAACCCTGGCCAACGCGACTGACAGCTTGCCCTGCGCATCGCGGTATTCGGCGAGCTTTTCACGCTCGGCATCGACGATCTCGGCCGGCGCGCTGGCGACGAACCTTTCGTTCGACAGTTTCTTGTGCAGGCGCGCGATCTCCTCGGTCACCTTGGCCAGTTCCTTCTGCAGCCGTGCCGCCTCGGCGGCGAGGTCGATCAGGCTGCCAAGCGGCAGGCAGACCGTCGCCTCATTGAGCACGATCTGCGCCGAGCCCTTGGGCGCGACATCGGCAAGCGAGATGTCGCCGACCCGCGCCAGCCGCTTGATCGCCGAATCCTCGCGAACGAGGCGCTCGCGTGTCAGATTATTGGCGCCGACCACGACGAGCGGTGCAATGGCTGCCGGCGGCACGTTCATCTCCGAACGGACGGAGCGGATGCCGGAGACGAGTTCGACCAGCCAATTGATGTCCGCTGCGGCCTCGGCGTCTTCGAAATCCGGTGACGGCCATGCCGCATGGCACAGCAGCGAGAGGCGTTGCTTGCCTTCGCCAGCGGTCTGCGCCCACAGTTCTTCGGTCATGAACGGCATCATCGGGTGCAGCAGCTTATAGATCTCATCCAGCACGAAGGCGACGCAGGCGCGGCTTTCGGCCTTGGCCGCCTCGTCGGCGCCCATGAACACCGGCTTCAGCAATTCCAGATACCAGTCGCAGAACAGGTTCCAGACGAAGCGGTAGGCGGCACCCGCCGCCTCGTTGAAGCGGTATGAGGTGATGCCGTCCGTGATTTCGCGCGCCGCGCGCGTCAGTTCGGTCAGGATCCAGCGGTTGACCGCCAGCTTCGCGTCATTCAGCCAGAACTCGTCATTGCGCGCGACCTCGTTCATTTCGGCGAAGCGCGTCGCGTTCCACAGCTTGGTGCCGAAATTGCGATAGCCGGCGATGCGCGCCGGGTCGAGCTTCACGTCGCGGCCTTGCGCCGCCATCACCGTCAGGGTGAAGCGCAGCGCATCGGCCCCGTATTCGTCGATCAGGTCGAGGGGGTCGACGACGTTGCCTTTCGACTTCGACATCTTCTGCCCGTTCTTGTCGCGCACCAGCGCGTGCATGTAGACGGTGTGGAACGGCTCCTCGTCCATGAAGTGCAGGCCCATCATCATCATACGGGCAACCCAGAAGAAGATGAGGTCGAAGCCGGTCACCAGCACGTCGGTCTGGTAGTAGGTCTTCAGCTCCGGCGTCTCATCAGGCCATCCCAATGTCGAGAACGGCCACAGCGCCGACGAAAACCAGGTGTCGAGTACATCCTCGTCGCGGGTCAGGATCTCGCCCGGCTGGAAATTCTCCAACTTGTCCTCGACCCAGCCCTTCCAGGGTCCTTCCAGAGCCAGGTAGTATTCGATCGCGGCGCCGAGCGCCTCTTCCTCGGTCTTCTCGACGAAGACGCGCCCATCCGGCCCGTACCATGCCGGGATCTGATGACCCCACCACAGTTGGCGTGAGATGCACCAGGGTTCGATATTTTCCATCCACTGGAAATAAGTCTTTTCCCAATTCCCGGGTATGATCTTGGTGCGCCCCTCGCGCACCGAAGCGATCGCTGGCTTGGCCAGTTCCGCCGCATTGGCATACCATTGCTCGGTCAGGAACGGCTCGATCGGCACGCCCCCGCGATCGCCATGCGGGACGGCGTGGCGATGCGGCTCGACCTTTTCGAGGAAGCCGCCCTCTTCCATCAGCTCGACGATCTTCTTGCGCGCGACGAAGCGGTCGAGGCCGTCGAGTTCGTCCCAGACAATTTGGCGCTCCGGCGTCACCTCGAGGCCGGCAAGGAAATCCTCATTATCCCTGAGGCTTACCGCCGCCTCCGTGGTCAGGATATTGATCGCCGGCAGCTTGTGGCGCTTGCCGACCTCGAAGTCGTTGAAATCGTGCGCCGGCGTGATCTTGACCGCGCCCGAACCCTTTTCCGGATCGGAATACTCGTCCGCCACCACAGGAATCCTGCGACCGACGATCGGCAGGACGATGTTCTTGCCGACCAGATGCCGGAAGCGCTCGTCGTCAGGGTGCACGGCGACGGCCGTATCGCCCAGCATCGTCTCCGGGCGCGTCGTCGCCACGGTGATGAAGGTTGTTGGGTTTTCCGGGTCGAAGACCTGGCCCTCTATGGGATAGCGGAAGTGCCAGAGATTGCCGTTGACCTCCTGCTGCTCGACCTCGAGATCGGAGATCGCGGTGAGCAGCTTGGGGTCCCAGTTCACAAGGCGCTTATCCTTGTAGATCAGCCCTTCCTTGTAGAGCCTGACGAACACTTCGAGCACGGCCTTGGACAGGCCTTCGTCCATGGTGAAGCGTTCGCGCGACCAGTCGGCCGAGGCGCCGAGCCGCTTCAGCTGGTTGAAGATCGCGCCGCCGGATTCGGCCTTCCACTCCCACACTTTCTCGATGAACTGTTCACGGGTCAGGTCGCGGCGATGGATCTGCTTTTCCATCAGCTGCCGCTCGACCACCATCTGCGTGGCAATACCGGCATGGTCCATGCCCGGCTGCCACAGGACATTCTTGCCGCGCATGCGCTCGAAGCGCACCAGTATATCCTGCAGCGTGTTGTTGAGCGCGTGTCCCATATGCAGCGAGCCGGTGACGTTCGGCGGCGGGATGACGATGGTGAAGGCTTCCGCCCCCTCCTCGGCCCCGGCACCGGCGCGAAACGCGTCGGCCTCTTCCCAGACTTTGGCGATCTTCGGCTCGACGGTTTTGGCGTCGTAGGTCTTTTCAAGCATGGGAAAATGGTCCGCGCTGTCGGGAGTTTTGCTGGTCCGGTGTAAATCGGAAGGCTTTGGCCAAGTCAACCGCAAGGGCTGTCTCGGACCCTCACAACCAGATAGGCGCGGCCTTGGTCATTTCAACGGAAAGCGATCCGTCGTCCTTGCCAACAAGCTGACCTCACCAAAGGAAACGGCGCCACGAGGGCGCCGTTTCCTTTGGCGATCGGCATGGGGAACTACTGCGCCCCGCGCGCCACGCGCTCTATCTCCTCGCGCACCAGCCTTTCGACCAGTGTCGGCAGATTGTTGTCGAGCCAGTCCTGCAGCATCGGCCGCAGCATCTCTTCGGCCATTTCGTCGAATGTCTTCTTGCTGCGGCTGGCAAACGCGTCGGAAAGCTCGCCAAAGGCAGCCGCGACCTGCCGGCCGGTGTGCTCGGAAACGATCGCCGGACGCGGCGCGTCGCTGGCCGCCACCGGTCGCACCACGCTTGCATCCGGACGAGACTGCTCGACGGCTGCTTTCGCGGTCGGTTCGTCACTTGGAGTCTCCACGGACGGCTGGGCAGCGGTCTTGGGGGCTTCGCTCCGGTCCGACACCGCCCTCGCCTGCTCACCGACCGCGGCGATCTCGCGACGCCAATCGGCGATGGAAGCGTCGGCGACAGGACGCGATCCCGGCGCTTCAACCGTGATTGGCTCGGCGGCGACGCGGGCGCTGACCTCGGCAAGTGTCATCGATGGCTTTGCCGGGCTGGGATCGGGGCGCACCGGCGTTTCCATGCGTGCGACCACCGGCTCGGCCGCCGGCAACTGTGCCTGGACTTCCGCCAGCGTGACCGGCTTCCTGCCCTCGGGGGCGGCATGCAGGTCGGCACGGAATGCTTCCACGTCGGGGGCTGCATAGGCGCTCGACGCGCGCTCCAGATCCTGGCTCAACTCATCGGCGTCGCCCGGCTGCTTGCGGCCGCCGTCGCTGTCCTCGATGATCCGCCTGATGGAAGCCAGTATCTCTTCCATGGAAGGTTCGCGCTGTGCGCTGCTTGCCGTTGCCATCGTCACATCCGCCGCCCTTGTGACCCCTGTTGGGTTTTCCGATCCGGCAGAGCCGGATCGAATCATGGCGACAGCGTAACCGACGGATCGCCGCACGAGAATCCCCAATCTGGGGACTTGTGGGATTTCAACAGATTAGCGCGATCTGAAGCCGAGAGCGCAGTACGAAAGATCCTGCTCAAACGAGGAATACGGCCAGTCCTGGCCGAACGCTTCAGCGGCCGTCCGGCGTGCGCAGGCCGTACCACTTGTCCTTGACCGCGTTGTAATGCTCTTCAGGCTTGTATTTCGCTACCTGCAAGCCAAGGCGGTCGACGGACAGACGGCCGGTCGCCTGCAGGATGGCGTAGCTCGCCACCACCACATCATGTTCGTAACCGGCCTGGTTGATCTGGGCGGTGATGACCGTCGCCTGCGCGTTGAGGACGTCGAGCGTGGTGCGCTGGCCGACATTGCGCTCTTCGATGACACCGTTCAGTGCCAGCTTCGCGGCCTCGATCACCTGCCTGTTGGCCGTCAGCTGCTGCTGCGCGGCGGTGTACTCGGTCCATGCGGCGGTGACGGCCTGGCGCACCTGGTCGCGGCTGACGTCGACCTGGATGCGGGCCTGGCTGAGCGATTCCTTGTCCTGGCGCACGATCGCCGAGGTGCGGCCACCCGAATAGATCGGGATGGTCAGCGTTGCCCCGACACTGGCCGAATTGGTCGTGCCATCCTGCGAACCCACGCCCGGCAAAGGCGAGGTATTGCGATAGGCGCTCGAAACGCCGGCGGAAGCCGACAGCTGCGGCAGCAGCGCGCCTTCGGCCGACTTCACCGAAAATGCCGCGGCGTCGACCAGATGCTGCGTGGCAAGGATGGCCGGATGCTCGTTCGAGGCCACCCCGACGGCGGCGGCGAGGCTCGACGGCAACAGCTTTGCCACCGGCGAAGCGCCCTTGAGCTTGCCCGGCTCGTCGCCGACGATCTGGCGGTAGATCGCCGCACTTGCCAGCGCCTGCGCCCGGGCGGCACTCAGCGACGCCACCGCGGCGGCCCGCGAAGCATCGGCCTGGGCGACATCGGTGCGCGTGCCTTCGCCAACTTCGAAGCGCGAACGCGCCGCGCGCGCCGTTTCGGTCAGGAACTGCAGGTTCTGCTCGGTCAGCACGGCGACCTGCCGGTCGCGAATCACGTTCATATAGGCTTGGGCCGCGCTGAACAGGATACCCTCTTCGGTGTTGCGCAGGCTTTCGACGGAAGCGCGGACCTGCGCTTCGGCGGCAGCGACATTGTTCCTGGTCTGAAAGCCATCGAACAGCATCTGGTTTATCTGGACGCCAAAATTTCCGGTGGTCAGCCGCACGCTCGAATTGGTGCCGTTGAGATGGCTGCTCGAATAATCAATATCCGCCGAGCCGGTGACAATCGGGCGGTAGCCTGACTTGGCGATGGCGACACCCTCGTCGGTGACGCGAACGCCCGCGCGGGATGCATTCAGCGTGGAATTGTACTGATAGGCCTTTGCAAGCGCGCCGGAGATGCTTTCGGCTGAAGCCGCCAGTGGGGACAGCATGGTCGCCGAAACGAGGACGGCGGTGAAAAGTGACTTGCGTAAAGACGGCACGGTTAAACCCTCATTCGTTTTCCATGGGAACCGCGCCGCGCCTGCTTCTCTCATTGATCAGCCGGCGCCGCGTGTTCGATGTTCCCTGCTGCTCACCCCAAAGTGCCCCCAGTCTGGGATCCGCAGCGATCGTTCAAATGCAAGCGACCATGACACAGCCTCTCCTGCAAGGCCAAATCATTCAGAATTCGAAAGCACGAATGCGTTCAAACCCCGGTAGTGGCTTAATTGCCGCATTAAATGCACGTCTTCCGGTTACAACCCCCCCTGCCTTGAAAAAGAGACGGGCCACGCCGGAATTGCCCTGCCCTTCGACGGCGACAAGGCGGCCGCCTTCGGCGAGTTGGTCCAGCAGCGCCACCGGCACTTCCGCGACGCTGCCACCGACGAAGATGACGTTATAAGGCGCCTTGGCGGCATGCCCCTGCGGCAACGCGCCCTGGACGACGGTCACATTGCCGCAGCCAAGCGACGAAAGCGTCGATCTGGCGGTTTCCGCCAGCGCCGAATCACTTTCGAGCGCCACCACGGACCCGGCCAGCCGCGACAGGATGGCCGAGGCGTAACCCGTTCCGCAGCCCACATCGAGCGCCGAATCGGTCGGGTTGATCTCGGCCAGTTGGATCAGCTTGGCCAACGGCGATGCTTCCATCAGGTAGCGCGCGCCGTCCGCGCCGGTGGCAATGCGGATGTCCTCGTCGATATAGGCCAGATCGCGCTGGGCGGCGCCGACAAACATCTCTCTTGGGACGACAAGCATTGCATCGAGCAGCGGCGCGCTGGTTACATCGGTGGTGCGGACCTGGCCGTCGACCATCTTGACGCGTAGTTCGGAGAAATCAGCGCTCATGTCCCAACCAATCCGCTTGCCGCGCCAGAACCGCGGTCCATTGTGTCAGGAACTTCAGGCCCCTGCGCTGCCGCGCGGGGGCCCGGGCATTGGAGGCCTCGCCCGGAATCGAACCGGGGTGCAAGGATTTGCAGTCCTCTGCGTAACCACTCCGCCACGAGGCCTCATTGCTCCCGGCGTTCCACCCGGTTCCAATAGGTTGCGGCGAAAATGCCGTCAAGCGGCCACCGTGCATTCCGAACGGTTTCCTCGCGTCAGTCCGGACGGCACCCGGCAAATCGTCGGATCGGGCCTGACCGCTCCATTAGCGGACAATTAAGCATAGCCTGCCCGAAGAAGAAACTCATCGGCGGCCCGTCGTTGGACATGGCAGGAGGAAGAGCCATGCACCGGACAGTGGCAGCAAATACAAGTGCCTCGTCCGGCCTGTCCCTGCCACAATGCGGAGAGCGTCTGCATTACGCAATCGACCGTCTGTCCATCGAAGGTGCGGACAGCCTGTCGCCGCATGACAGGGCAAGGCTTGCCTCGGCCGCGGCGATTCTCAAGCAAATCCATGAGGCACTGGAAGAACACGCCGCCCGCTGAACACCCACCTTGCGCTATCGGAGGTCAATCGGGCCGGCGACGCCGTTCCCACCAGACGACAAAGCGACGCCGGTGACGGCGAACCATGGCGAATTCATAGGACAGCACCAGCAATCCGAGCGGAACCATCCAGAAGCCGAGGATCGGCAGGAAACCGAGGATACCGCCGATGGTCAGCAGGATGCCGATCGTGATTCTGAGCCCGCGCGAGCGCGGCATTTTGAACTCGCGCCCGAAAACGGAGATTTTCCGCGCCGGCATCTGGTTGTCTTGTGCTGTCATCGTCTCGAAAAATTGACCCGTTTGATTGTTCGCAAGCATGCTGGAACCAAAGCCGCCCCAGCGCTTTCGGTTCCATATCCCCGCCAAGACGGCTAATATGAGGGCTTCCTTCGACGATTGCGAGAAACGCCTGCGCGAAAAAGCCTCGGAAAAATGTGAAAAGCTTCTTTGCAAAGCCGAAAAGGGCAGCTATAGGCTGCGCCACTCACATAAGAGCATCCGTTCCCCGGTAGCTCAGTGGTAGAGCAACCGGCTGTTAACCGGTTGGTCGCTGGTTCGAATCCGGCCCGGGGAGCCAATCTTTTCAAAGCCTTGAGACGGTCAGGTCGCCCATAGGGGCTGATCTATGGCATGTCTGCAAAATCGCGGTCAGCAGGTTGATTCTCAACTTGACCTGGCGCCGCTGTCCAGCGCCGTCGATGACGCCGCGGCATCGGGACGGTTCGCGGGAGCAGGCATAAGGCCTTGCTTCGATCTCGGCGATCTCATCTCTTGCCGTTCGGGTTGGGTGCCGGTGCCTCTCGCACATCTCGCGGTGGCGGGTCGACATGCTTAAGCTCTGGCGGGACTTCTTTGTCCCGGCGTTGCACAGGTATCTTCTCCGGTGCGGGCTTCGATGGTAGCTCTTTGATCTTGCTCGGCATAATCGAGTTAACCGCCCTGCCGGTCTCTTGTTCCGTAGCGAGCAGAAAACCTGAATGCGTGGGGAACCGGGAACATCGAAGAGCGTTTTCTCGCATGCTGAAGAAGATCGCCCTCGCCGCCGTGCTGGTCCAGGTTGCCGCGTTTTCGGCTCTCATCACCCAGACGGTCCTCTTCGCGTCCACGGCCACACAGGCCGCCGACGCGAAGCCCGGCGACGCAGTCGCCGTCACCATTGAGAACGAACGGGACAAGGCGGCGCAACCTATTGTTGCCGGCCAATGTCCAACGCGGCTTCTGGCGAGCAAGGTCTTCACGGGGAACGTAATTACGGCGCAACAATAGCTCGCCATCGATGCCGGCCATCCGTCGATCCCCCCAATTTAAGTCAGGGCAATGTGCTTGAAAGCACAATGATTCCTGTTACTTGCGACGTAGGGCGAGTGCGTTGGGGTTGGGCAAGAATTGGTATGATTTCATCGAATATGGAATGCCCGCGCTGTCATGGCAGCGGCAGGGTTTTCGACTGCTCCAAGTGGTATGCGTCAAACGGGCACTGCTGCCCGCAGGGAACCCATCGGGGTGGCTGCCCTGGAAAGACGGGCGCCTGCGCGGAATGCGACGGCCTGGGGACGATGGCGGAGCCTCCGCTGAGAGCCGTGGCGTAATCTGCGAGAGCCGCGCATGCCGCTGATGACGGCGCGGAGGCGCCCGAACGAGCATATTTTACTCTGCTGGTGTTTCTGCGCGTGGTGCGGCCAGAACCGTGATGTCCATCCTGGCGACCTTGGATGCCGCGCGGCCTTGCGCGCCAGCATCCATATCGCCGCCTGCGGCAACCATGATTTTGGCCAGATGTCCCACGGCGTCCGCGCTGCGGCCCGGCGAAAATCCTTCCCCGGTTTGCGGCTTCCCCACTGCCGTTTGTTTTTCCGGGACATGCGGATGTTGACTTGCGATAGCGGAAACCATTGAACCTCCTGTGGCGACGCTTCGAACATTATATTAGCGTTGACTGTTGCGAGGCTGACCCAGCCAGTCGCCAAAAACCGCACCAGGGAGTTCGAACAAAAGATCGAGCCGCCCCGCTACAAGGTGAACTGGTAGGGCAGCTCACCTTGCAGCGATGTGAAAACGACGATGCAGGCCCAGCCATTCTGGTAGCGCCGCCCCTTTTATCAAGGCTAAGCGGTAATCCCACCGCGACCTGACCTTGTGCCGTCCATCCAAGGGAACTGAGCAAGCGGGTCCTGCAGGATCTTGACGGATCTTGCGAAGCCGGCGACGGCATCGCGCGCCACCGTCAGCGGAACCTGGCCGTCGTAAGCACGCTGGCAGGCTCGAAAGGCCGTTTCGAAAATCGGACCTCGCCTTTCCCTTGGCCACTCGTCAAAGAAGTCAAAGGCGTCGTCGAGGCACCCTATTTCTTGAATGAACTCGCCATTCTTGACCAGGACCGGTTGGTCGAACGTCCTGTCACTCATCTAATCCTCCATTCGGCACGGTGGGTTGTTGCTGGTTCGGGTCATCATGCGATTGCATGCTCCGGCTCGGCCAACATGCCGCCACCTCCACGCCCAGGCGGTACCGTTGCAATGGCCGGGATTGGCGGCGGATCATCGTCGTCATCTCGCCAGGGGTGCCGCATCCAACCGAGGCGGCTCTTCCTGCGGCGACGGTCGAAAGACGGGCTGACGGTGCCCGGCATCTTTGAAATACGCGGTTCCCGCCCGGATTCGTCCAGGAGGTGGAGGGCGCGAAGTATGTCACTGACTTCCACGATGGCGCCGTTGTCCAATTGCCGCAACGCGGGATTGTCAGGAACCGCATGAACGTCGGAAGCCCAGAAAGCGAGCAAAACCCGCTTTGCGCCGATTGTCATCGTCTCCTCGTTCAGGACGTCATCTGGCGTCCGCAACCCCGCGGGTTCCGCGGCAAGATTTTTCGGTTCGGGTTGGTAAAAACTGTAAGCTTCGGTTCTCATCTCCATTCTCCGCGATCTGTGCCTCCCGGCCGAACCGGGAGGCGGACCGTAGATCTAGGTTCCAGGGAATCAGGCGACCTCGCGCTGAGGCTCCGCATCGGAATCGATCAACCGCTTCTTGCCGGGTTGCTCGAGCGAAACCGCTTTGGCTTCGGACCCTATCTCAATGCGCCGAGGCTTGAGTTCCTCGGGCACTTCGCGGATCAGGTCCACCGACAGCAAGCCATTCTCGAGGTTGGCCGCCTTGACCTTTACATGGTCGGCAAGTTTGAACACCTGCTTGAAGTTGCTCGTCGCCAAGCCGCGATGAAGGACCTCCCGATTTTCCTGGTCGGGTTTCCTTTGGCCGATGACAGACAATTCGGGGCCGTTCTGTATGAGTTCGACTTCATCGAGAGCGAAGCCGGCGATAGCCATCGTAATGCGATAGTCGTTCTCGCCAATCTTCTCGATATTGTAGGGAGGCCAGTCGGAGCGCCCGCTTTTCTCGAGCATATCGAAGAGACGGTCGAAGCCGACCGTTGTGCGGTAAAGAGGGGTATAATCAAAGCTTCTCATAGCCATATCCTCCGTGAAGCAACATGGGTTACGAGGCTGTCGCAGCGCCGCTGCGACGCCAATATGTCGAGCCGAAGCCTCGACGGAAAACGATCTGGTAATCGTGTTTTTTTCCGTCAAGAGGGGCGTAAAAAATTTTCTGGCCGGCAGGCAGATCCAGCGAGCCATGCTCTTCGGCGGGGAATTCCGCCACACCGTACGAGGTCCGCTGAAGCGGGTGCCCAAGGCGCTGCCTTGCGTGCTGGCGGTCACTGCGCGATGTTGGCGGCGGGGTGGAGCGAATCATGCGAAAAATTTTGATGTCCGGACTGCTGCTCGCGGTGGCCTTTTCCGCGAACCCGGCCCACGCGCTGGACAGCAGCGGCACGCCTGTCGTCGTGACCCCTCTTGCGTCGCGCACGACGACCGCGTCCGGCCAGCCGATCACGCTGCCGCAGAAGAACGTGCAGGTGCTGGTCTCGAGCTACGACATCGCGTCGGGCGCGACCTTGCCGGTCCACAGGCACCCCTTTCCGCGCTACGCCTATGTCCAGGCCGGCACGCTGAAGGTCACCAATGTCGAGACCGGCATCAGCAACACCTACAAGGCTGGCGATTTCATCATCGAAATGATCGGCCAGTGGCATCAGGCCACCAATATCGGTGATGTCGAGGTGAAGCTTCTGGTGATCGATCAGGTCGAGCAAGGCGCCAAGAATACGGAATTGCGCCAATAACCGCGAAGTCTGTGCCCGAAGGCGGAAGGCTGTTCGCGCTTTCGCTGCAACCGGCCCGGTGCTAGGGCTGGCCGGGAAATCATGGACTGGATCGCCCCTTGACCAAAGCTCTCCGCCTGCCGCTGATCGAAATCTGTGTCGAAGGCATTGACGGCCTGCTCGCGGCGCAAGCCGCTGGCGCCGACCGGGTCGAACTATGCGCCAGCCTCATCGAAGGCGGTATCACGCCGAGCCTCGGCACGGTCCGCGCCGCCCTCGAGCAGGCAAGCGTGCCGTTTCACGTTATGGTGCGGCCGCGCGGCGGCGATTTTCTCTACAGTGAGACCGAATACGCCTCGATGCTGGCCGATGTCTCGGCACTGCGCGAACTCGGCGTGCCCGGCGTGGTGTTTGGCTGCCTGAACGCCGATGGCACCATGGACGAGGCGCGCATGAGCGAACTGACGCAAGCCGCTGGCCCCTTGAACGTCACCTGCCATCGCGCCTTCGACATGACGCGCGATCCGGCCGAGGCGCTCGAATCGCTGATCCGCAGCAAGGTCGGCCGCGTGCTGACCAGCGGCCAGCGTGACACTGCCATCGAAGGCTTGCCGCTGTTGGCGGATCTGGTGCGGCAGGCCGGCGACCGCATCGTCATCCTCGGCTGCGGCGGCCTGGATTTGCACAACATTGCCGAAGTGCGCAGCAAAACCGGCCTGTCCGAAATGCATTTTGCCGCCCTCAAGGATGTGCCGAGTGCCATGGACTACCGCAATCCCCATGTCGGCATGGGTGGCTCCGATCTCGATCGCGAGTATCGCAACACGCTCACCGACACACCACTGGTGGCGGCAACGATCGCGGCGGCCAAGGCATGACCTCGACCCCTGTCCCGATAGCCCGTGTAGCGGCCGCAGACGAAGCGGCGATCCTGGCGCTCAACAACGAGCATGCCGCCGAACTGTCGTGGCTGGAGGCTGAGCGGCTGTCTTTCCTGCTTGGCGAAGCGTTTTACACCAGGCGCATCGGCGATCTCGAAGCCTTCATCATGACCTTTGACCAGGACGCCCGCTACGACAGCCCGAATTTCCTGTGGTTCCGCGAGCGCTATAAGCGCTTCGTCTATGTCGACCGCGTCGTCGTGGCGGCGCATGCGCGCGGCCGCGGCCATGCCCGCCGGCTCTATCAGGATCTGTTCGGCCATGTTGAGCGCGCCGGCTACAATCTGGTCACCTGCGAAGTCAACACCGCCCCGCCGAACCCTGCCTCGGATGCCTTTCACGCCGCCCTTGGCTTCACTGAGGCCGGCGACGCCGTCATCCATGGCGGCAAGAAAGCGGTCCGCTATTACATCAGACGAACCTCCGTCTGAGGCCAGGCGGATCGAACTGAAGACAGGGCTACTGGAACAAGGCTGTCGCACTCACCAGCGTCATCCAGAACCCCCAGATCAATGGGATGCCGACCAGCAGCCAGGCCAGCGTCAGTTTGATCGAATTGCCGTTGCCTTGCGCCATGGTCGGTCTCCTCAGAGCATGATCCCGAAAAGTGGGCTCCGGTTTCGGAAAAGATCATGCTCAAACAATACGATAGAGCCCATCCCGATTCTATCGGGATGGAACTGGCTCTAAGCCACCGCTGGTTCGGTCTTCATGTGGAAGCGGGCATTGACCGGCCGCATCATCAGGTTGAGCAGGAGGCCGACAACCAGCAGGCCGGCCATGATGTACATGGTGACCGTGTAGGCGTCGGCCTTCGCCGCCGCTGTCGATCTGGTACTGCCTGATATAATTCACCAGCACCGGGCCAAGCACGCCCGCCACCGACCACGCGGTCAGCAATCGGCCGTGGATGGCGCCGACGTAACGCACGCCGAAGACGTCGCGCAGGTAGGCGGGAATGGTGGCGAAGCCGCCCCCATACATGCTGAGGATGATCCCGTAGAACAGCACGAACAGGAAGACGCTGCCGGTCTGGCCGGTCCAAGGCACCGCCGCATAGAGGACGACGCCCAGCGCGAAGAAGATGGCATAGGTTGTCTTGCGGCCGATATAATCGCTGGTCGAGGCCCAGAAGAAGCGGCCGAGCATGTTAAAGATCGACAACAGGCCGACGAAACCGGCGGCAGCGGCCGGCGAGATGCGTCCCGGGAACATCTCCTGGCTCATGGCCGAGGCTTGCCCGAGCACGCCGATGCCTGCCGTCACGTTGAGGCACAGCACACCCCATAGCAGCCAGAACTGCGGCGTCTTCAACGCATCGTCGAGATGGACATTGGACGTCGTCACCATCGCATTCTGTGCCGCTGGCGGCGCCCATCCGGCGGGCCGCCAGCCCTCCGGCGGCACCCTGACGATAACAGCCCCAATCAGCATGAAGACGAAATAGACGATGCCCAGCACGAGGAAGGTTTCAGCGACGCCGATATGCTCAGGCGTCGAAAACAGCTTCATCAGATAAACCGACAGCGGCGAGGCGATGAAGGCGCCGCCGCCGAAGCCCATGATCGCCATGCCGGTTGCCATGCCCGGCCGGTCCGGAAACCAGGTGATCAGCGTCTTGACCGGCGAGATGTAGCCGAGGCCGAGACCGATGCCGCCCAGCACGCCGTAGCCGAGATAGATGATCCACAACTGGTGCAGATAGACGCCGAGCGCCGAGACAATGAAGCCGCCACCGAAACAGCAGGCGGAAGCGACCATGGCTTTGCGCGGCCCGACACGATCCAGCCAGCCGCCGCCGAACGCCGCCGCAATGCCCAGGAACAGGATCGCGATCGAGAAAATCCAGCCAAGGCCGGTCAGCTTCCAGTCGTCGGGCGCCGAGTCGGTGATGCCGATCAGCTTCGACATCGGCAGGTTGAAAACGCTGAACGCATAGGCCTGGCCGATGCAAAGGTGTATGCAGAGCGCCGCTGGCGGCACCATCCACCTGCTGAAGCCAGGCTCGGCGACGGTGCGTGAGCGGTCGAGCCAGCCGCCCGCCCTCTCCCCGGTCGTGTCCATTCCATCCTCCCAGATGCGTCTTCGAACCATCTTCTCAGATGTGTCCTGCGAACAAACTAGGCGGGTGAGCCGGTGAGGCAATAAGGAATGCCTGTCATAAGACCAATGTCTAATGAGACTGGCCTATATCGAAAGCAGGTCATTACTTTCCAAAAAAATTATATTAGGGATAATTAATTGATTGTCTGCTTATGAAGCGCGATCCACTCCACCTGCACTCGCGATCATCTGGCCGGGCACGACGGCATTCACCAGTTGCGGTTGAGCCATTCGCGCGCCGGGCGCTCGATGAGGTAGTAGCTGCAGAGCGCGCAGGCAAAAACGCCGGCCAGCATCGGGATCGGCGCGCTGCCTTGTTCATAGACGAATTTGTAGAACGGCTGCTGCCACAGATAGAGCGAGTACGACCACAGGCCCAGCGTCGCCATCGGCCAGGAGGACAGCAATCCGGAAAAATACCGTGGGCTGAAATCGAGTGCGTTGACGGCCAGCGCCAGCAGCGGCACCGCGAAGAGATAGTGGATCGGCGTCGGCACCTGATCCAGGAACAGGACAACGGCACAGAACGTTGCCACCAGGGCCACATGCTTGCCTCTCAAAAACGCAGGCAGCCTGCCATCGGCCTTGAGCAGGCAGATCGAAGCCGACAGCAGGATCGACGCGATGTGCACGTCGGTGCGCCAATACGTGGTTTCGTAGTCCATCCCGAAGACCCAGTACGAAACCGCGCCATTGGCCATGGCCAGCAAGGCCAGCGCCAGGAGCAGCACGACCACGCGAGAGCGACTTGAGACGATGACGCTGATCAGCGCCAGGATCATGTAGGCGTGCTCCTCGATGCAGAGCGACCAGATATGGTCGAGCGCCCCTGCCCGCGTCACGAGAATGCCGGCATAGTTGTAGGTGAATGTCAGCGCCGTCAGCGCCGCCTTCCATTTGAAGGCGATGAACGTGCCGGCCAGCGCGATCATCGCGACGACTACGAAGACCAGAAGAGCTGGATAGATGCGGGAGAAGCGGCGTTTGAAGAATTTTTTCAGCGGGTAGCGTTCGATGAACAGGATCTCGCCCATCAGCCGGCCGCTGAGCACGAAGAAGAATTCGACGCCCAGCACGCCAAGATTGATTCCCGGAACCGGAAAGAAATGGCCGATCAGCACCAGCGCGATCGAAAGCCCGCGCCAGCCGTCGAGATAGGCCAGTCTTGTTCTGGTTGATCTGTCGGCGGCGGATCGGGACGGAACGACATGCGTCGCGGAAATGTCGGTCATGCCGATCCTCTCGCAATAGGTATGCGAAGGGTACGACGGTACATTTCGAACCCAGCTCGCATTCCCGCCCAAATCCATATTGCAGTGCAATATGGATTGGTGCAAGTGCGAGATTGCCGCCGGTGCAGTTCCAGGTGAAGTGTCGGCGGAAGAAATTGCTCAGGCAAACGATTGGTGCGGGGGGCGATTCCATCAAAATTGGACAACTACAGGTCGTCCCAAAAAGGAAAAGGGGCCGCATGACCCCTTCTCCCGTGTTCACAACTGACCGTATCAGGCGTTGGCGGCAGCCACCGCGCGCTTGGCCATCACCGCGATCAGATTGGCGCGATAGTCGGCCGAGGCATGGATGTCGGTCATCAAATTCTTCGCCGGCACTTTTACCCCTTCGAGTGCCGAGGCCGCGAAGTTCCCGGCTAATGCTGCCTCGATCTCCTTCGAACGAAAAACGCCGTCGTCGCCGGCACCGGTGACGGCGACGCTGACGCCATCCTTGCCCTTGGCCACGAACACGCCGACGATGGCGTAGCGCGATGCCGGATTGCGGAATTTTTCATAGGCCGCCTTGGCCGGCGCGGTGAAGGTGACGGCGGTGACGATTTCGCCATCCTTCAACGACGTTTCGAACAGGCCTTTGAAGAATTTGTCGGCTGATATCTGGCGCTTGTTGGTGATGATGGTGGCGCCCAGCGCCAGCAGCGCCGCCGGATAATCGGCCGCCGGATCGTTGTTGGCGATCGAGCCGCCGATCGTCCCCTTGTGGCGCACCGCCGGATCACCGATCAGCGATGCCAGATGAGAAAGCGCCGGACAGACCTTCTTCAGCTTCTCGTCATTGGCAACAGCGTGATGCGTGGTGGCGGCGCCGATGGCGACGGTCTTGCCCGACACCGTGACGCCCTGCAGCTCCGTGATCCGCGACAGGTCGACAAGGTCGGACGGCGCGGCAAGCCGCGTCTTCATCGCCGGGATCAGCGTCATGCCGCCCGAAAGCAGCTTGGCGTCGCCGGTCTTGATCAGCTTGGCGGCATCGGCGACCGAGGCGGCGCGGTGATAGTTGACTGCGTACATTTGTCTTTCTCCCCTGGGTGAAAGAGCGAACAGGAAGTAGCGAACATCGCGTTCTCCCCCTATTCGCTACTCCCTATTCGCCATTCGCGTTCAATGTTTCGTCGCGCGGATCGCGGCCCACACGGTGGACGGCGAAGCCGGCATGGCAAGATCGTTGCTGCCGATGGCATCGGTGATGGCGTTGATCACCGCCGGCGGTGAGCCGATGGCGCCGGCCTCGCCGCAGCCCTTGATCCCCAACGGATTGCCCGGGCAAGGCGTGTTCGAGGTCGAGACCTTGAACGACGGCAGATCGCCGGCGCGCGGCATGGTGTAATCCATGTAGCTCGCGGTCAGCAATTGTCCGCTGTTGTCGTAATAGGCGCCTTCGAGCAGTGCCTGGCCAATGCCTTGCGCCAGCCCGCCATGCACCTGGCCCTCGACGATCATCGGGTTGATGATGTTGCCGAAATCGTCAGCGGCGACGAACTGGACGATCTCGGTGACGCCGGTTTCCGGGTCGACCTCGACCTCGCAGATATAGCAGCCCGCCGGGAAGGTGAAATTCGACGGATCGTAGAACGCCGTCTCCTTGAGCCCGGGCTCCATGCCGCCCGGCAGGTTGTGGGCAGTGTAGGCGGCCAGCGCCATCTGGAACCACGGCACGTTCTTGTCGGTGCCGGCCACCTTCAGCGCGCCGTTCTCGATGATGATGTCGCCTTCGTCGGCCTCGAGCAGGTGCGCCGCGATCTTCTTGGCCTTGGCCTCGACCTTGTCGAGCGCCTTGACGATGGCCGACATGCCGACCGCACCCGAGCGCGAGCCATAGGTGCCCATGCCCATCTGCACCTTGTCGGTGTCGCCATGGACGATCGAGACCGAATCGAGCGGCACGCCGAAGCGCTCATTGACCAGTTGCGCGAAGGTCGTCTCATGGCCCTGGCCGTGGCTGTGAGAGCCGGTCAGCACCTCGATCGTACCGACCGCGTTGACGCGCACTTCCGCCGATTCCCAAAGGCCGACACCGGCGCCGAGCGAGCCGACGGCCGCAGACGGCGCGATGCCGCAGGCCTCGATGTAGCAGCTCATGCCGATGCCGCGCAGCAACCCCTTGTTGGCGGCGGCGGCCTTGCGCTTGGCGAAGCCGGCATAATCCGACGCCTGCATTGCCGCATCGAGCGAAGCGGCATAGTCGCCGGCGTCATAGCACATGATGACCGGCGTCTGATGCGGAAACGCTGTGACGAAGTTCTTGCGCCGCAGCTCAGCCGGCGAAACGCCGAACTGGCGGGCCGCCGTCTCCATCATGCGCTCCATGACGAAGGTCGCTTCCGGCCGCCCCGCCCCGCGATAGGCATCGACGGGCGCGGTGTTGGTGTAGATCGCCTTCACATTCGCGTGGATGGCCGGGATGTTGTACTGGCCCGACAGCAGCGTCGCATAGAGATAGGTCGGCGTCGCCGATGAAAACAGCGACATATAGGCGCCAAGATTGGCTTGGGTTTCCACCTTCAGGCCGAGGATCCTGTGGTCCTTGTCGAAGGCCATTTCAGCATGGGTGTGATGGTCGCGGCCATGCGCGTCGGTCAGAAAACTTTCGGTCCGGTCGGCCACCCATTTGACCGGCACGCCGGTCTTCTTTGACGCCCACAGGCAGACGATCTCTTCGGGATAGATGTAGATCTTCGAGCCGAAGCCGCCGCCGACATCGGGCGCGATCACGCGCAGCTTGTTTTCCGGCGCGACATTGTAGAAGGCGCTCATCACCAGCCGCGCCACATGCGGATTCTGCGAGGTCGTCCAGCAGGTATAGTGATCCTCGGCCTTGTCGTAATGGCCAAGTGCGGCGCGCGGCTCCATGGCGTTGGGCACCAGCCGGTTGTTGATGATGTCCATCTTGACGACATGGGCCGCCTTCCCGAAGGCCGCCGCGGTGTCGTCGGCATTGCCGATGTCCCAGTCGAAGATCAGATTGTTGTCCGCTTCGGGGTGGATCTGCGGCGCACCCTTGTCCATCGCCTTGGAGGCATCGACGACGGCCTTCAACTCCTTGTAGGTGATCTCGACCGCCTCGGCGGCGTCGCGCGCCTGCCCCTTGGTCTCGGCGACGACGATGACGACGGCGTCGCCGACATAACGGACCCGGTCGAAGGCGAGTGGCGACCACGCCCCCATCTTCATGGGCGAACCGTCCTTGGAGTGGATCATCCAGCCGCAGATGAGATTGCCGATGCCGTCGGCCTTGAGTTCCTTGCCGGTCAGCACGCCGATGACGCCGGGCATGCCTTGAGCCTTCTTCACATCGATCTTCTTGATCTGCGCATGCGCGTGCGGACTGCGCACGAAGGCGGCGTGCTTCATGCCGGGAACCACCATGTCGTCGACATAGCGGCCGGCGCCCGTGATGAACCGTTTGTCTTCCTTGCGCGCGACCCGAGCGCCAACACCTTCAATGCCCATCAGAAATTCCTCCGGAATTTATGGGAGTAGGGCAGTAGGGGAGTAAGGGAGTAGGGAAAAAGAGGCCTCGTTGCGTTGGCCTTTTTGCCCTACTCCCCTACTGCCCTACTCCCTTATTCCCTTGCCTAAGCAGCTTGTTTCGCCTTACCCTTCGACCCCTTCATCGTCATCGATGCGGCGAGGATCGCCTTGACGATGTTGTGGTAGCCGGTGCAGCGGCAGATGTTGCCGTCGAGTTCGGCACGCACCGTCGCCTCGTCGAGCCCTTCGGGGTGGCGGCTGATCATGTCGGTCGCCGTCATGATCATGCCGGGCGTGCAGAAGCCGCATTGCAGCCCGTGATGTTCCTTGAAGGCAGCCTGCACCGGATGCAGGTCGGCGCCATTGGCCAGGCCCTCGATCGTCAACACGGTGGAGCCGGAGGCCTGCACCGCGAGCATCGTACAGGATTTGACCGCCTTGCCATCGACGTGGACGACGCAGGCACCGCATTGCGAGGTGTCGCAACCGACATGCGTGCCGGTAAGACCGAGATTTTCCCGCAGGAAGTGAACCAGAAGTGTTCGGTCCTCGGCAGCACCGCTGACCCGCTTTCCGTTCACCATCAACGAAACGTCCGACATGGTCCCTCCCTGGGTATCAACCTTGGTATCCACGCTGCCGACGCGGTATTCGCGTTTCGGTGGTGCATTATTCGTACACCGCACATCGGACAAAAAACAGCACGTCGCAAACGCGGAACATTGTACTTTCGGTCATGGCCGCGCCCAAACATGCGGTGCCGATGGCCCCATTGCCAAACCGCCGATTGAAGGCAACAATGTCGGTCGACGCCCGCGCGCCAGAAGCATTTAAAAACAGCCGCGCACAAAAAAGCGTCGGAGGAAATGCGGAGAACATCGCTGGCCAATTCACAGACGCGCTATGCATGCGGCCTGTCGGCGCTCACCACGGACGAGCCCGACATGGAGGCGTTCGCCAAGGCGATCGCACTGGAAGCAGCCGCCATCGACGCAGGCTTTGCCCTGCTGTTCTTTTCCCAGAGCCTAGTCGAAGCCAGCGCCCTTTCCCAGGCGCTCATGACCCACGCACCGGCGCTCCACCACGCCGGCTGTTCGACTGCCGGCGAGATCACGCCGCAAGGTCTCGAGGATGGTCATGTGCTGGCCATGCTGCTTCCGTCCACCGCGTTCACCGCCGTTAGCGTGATGGTCGAAAATCTGTCCTCGTCGGGTATGGACAGGATCACCGGCGAGGTGGAGACCCTGCGGCGATCGCTGCGCGCGCGCCTCGGTTGCGATCGGACCAAAGGCACTTTCGCGCTCTGCTTCATCGACGGGCTCTCTTATGCCGAAGAAGCGGTGAGTTCAGCCATCCACTGGGGCCTCGATGACATACCGCTGCTTGGCGGCTCCGCCGGCGACGATCTGAAATTCGAGACGACGCGCCTGATCTCGAACGGCAAGGTCACCTCCGACAGCGCCATCATCGTGCTGATATCGACCGAAATTCCCTTCCATGTCTTCAAGACCGACAACTTCGTCCCCACCGATGAAAAACTGGTGGTGACGGCTTCCGATCCCGATCACCGCATCGTGCGCGAATTCAACGCCACCAATGCAGCGCAGGAATATGCCGCGTCCGTCGGCATCGTCGCGCAGATGCTGACGCCACTGAGCTTCGCCTCGCATCCCGTGGTGGTGAAGGTGGGCGGCCAATATTATTGCCGATCGATCCAGAAGATGCATGCCGACGGCTCGCTGTCGTTCTTCTGCGCCATAGACGATGGCGTCGTGCTGTCGATCGCCCAACCAAAGGACATGGTCGAATCGACGCGCGCCGCCCTGCGCGATGTCGAGGAGAGGCTTGGCGGCATCGACATGATCCTCGGCTTCGACTGCGTGCTGCGCCGGCTCGACGCGCGCAATCGGCAGGTGTTTCGCGAGATTTCGGAACTCTACCGGGTCAACAATGTCATCGGCTTCGGCACCTATGGCGAACAGTACCGGTCGATGCATCTGAATCAGACTTTTACCGGCATCGCCTTCGGCGAGCGCCAGGCGGCGGAATAGGACGGCGCAACAAGATGCCGCTGAGGGACATAAACGATCTTGAAAAGCTGAAGAAGATCAACGCGGCACTGGTCAGCCGCGTCGAGCGCTCTATGGACCAGCAAGGCAACGCCTTTTCGCTGTTCCAGACCGCGATTTCGCTGGAAAACCGGGTGCGCACCCGCACCGAGGAACTGCACTCGACCTTGCGCCGGCTGGAGCAGTCGAACATCGACCTCAGCGCCGCCAAGGAAAACGCCGAACTGGCGAACCTGTCGAAAACCCGTTTCCTCGCCGCTGCCAGCCACGACGTGCTGCAGCCGCTGAACGCGGCCCATCTCTCGGTTTCGGCGCTCGCCGAAGTTCAGACCAGTGACGAGGGCAAGAAACTGGTGCGGCAGGTCGAGCGCTCGCTGGAAACGATGGAGGACCTGCTGCGAACCCTGCTCGACATCTCCAAGCTCGATGCCGGCGTGGTGCAGCCCGACATAAGCGATGTCAGCCTGGAGGCGCTGTTCTCGTCGCTTCGCTCGGATTTCCTGCCGGTGGCGGAGATGAAAGGCCTGTCGCTGAAATTCCGGCCGGTCCATGCGGTGGTCCGCTCCGACCGCACGCTGCTGCGCCGCATCCTGCAGAACATTCTTTCCAACGCGCTGGGCTATACACGCTCGGGCGGCGTGCTTGTCGGCACCAGACATCGCGGCGACACCATCCGCATCGACGTCGCCGATACGGGCTGCGGCATTCCCGACGACCAGCGCGAGGCGGTGTTCGAGGAGTTCCATCGCGGCACCTCGCCGGCCAATGCCGAACTGGACGGTGGCGGTCTCGGGCTCGGGCTTGCCATCGTGCGCCGCATGGCCAGCGCGCTCGGCCATCCCGTGACATTCTCGTCGAAGGTCGGACGCGGCACGATCTTCCACATCGATGTTCCCGTCGGCATCGGTGCGCCAGCCGATGCCATCGCCAGCGTTACCGACATGGAACGGCCGCGCGGCTATGGCCTGTTCGGCACCAAGGTGCTGCTGGTCGAGAACGATATCGAAGTGCTGCAGGCCATGACCTTCCTGCTCGAACGCTGGCAATGCCTGGTGCGGGCCGCGACCTCGACCGACGATGCGCTCGACATGCTTGGCGACACCGACTGGGTGCCCGACATCGTCATTGCCGACCAGCATCTCGACGGCGGCGATCTCGGCACCACGACCATCGCCGAAGTCCGCGACTATCTCGGCCGCGCCGTGCCGGCGCTGATCGTCACCGCCGACAGTTCGGAAGCGGTCGCCAAAGCCGCCCGCTCCGGCGGCATCGAACTGATGCGCAAGCCGCTGAAGCCGGCACAGCTACGGGCGCTGCTGGCACATTTGCTGGCTTAGGGGCCTACCTTACTCTTAATTCTGCGCTGTCACCGTAATGCCACTCTGTCCGACCGGCGCCAACGTCGTTCCACGACAGCGTTGAACGACCCCGGCTATTCGCTGAGCATCGCTGTCTATATGAATGAGTGTTCTGGCTGTTTGGATTTTACGGATCGACCGTTTGCAAAAGACTGTCCATGCGGTTCGAATAGGCCATGGGCTCAGGCTTGCCCCATCGTCTCGCTCGGCACATGATGTCGGGCCGGTGCCAATTCAACTGCGGGTGGCTTTAACGCCCGACGCCACGCCCTTGAAGGGAGACGATGATGTCACGGTGTCGAGCATGGCGCACATCTTGTTCGGACCGTCAAAATTGAAGCCTAGACATCTCTGATCAGCGGCGCAGGCCACTACGCAGTCGGCATAGTTGCTCCGCACATTCGCGTAAGCGCCCCCAACGACTACTGTGTCCTTGGCGAAAACGAGGCTAGAGTACTGGAGATCCGCCTTGATGGATCCCTTCGCCGCCATCACTGCATCAGGGCTCCTAACCAGAATCGACCCATTATTTTTCATGAAACAGGCGGCGTGCTTCTTATCATAGGTGAGTGCTAGGCAGCGGCGATCTGCTTCGCATTGGGCCTGACACTGTTCAAGCGAGACATTCCAAGCGGGCATACCCGGCAGATCGTTTCCGATCGCGTCCCATCCGTCCTGCAGGGAGAATGCTTCGGCCGCTGCTGCTGCTTCTTTCCGCTCAGGGCCCATGTCGAAATCGCCTGGCGCGAAATTGGCCTCGTCGAGCCAGAGACAACGGCTGGCGAGTTCTCGTGCCGAATTGTCGTCAAGGCCCACCGATGCGAGTGTCTCGCTCGACGACACCGGTGCCTGCGGCGTCGATGTAGGTGAGGGTCTGTTGACGAGGCTTACCTGAACCTCGACCCCGGTGTTTGCCAGCCTCCGCGTGTAGCACCAAGCTGTATCCCAAGTTGGATTTTTCTCACTCTCAAAATGATGACCGGACTCGAGTTGCCAAGTGCTGCCAGCATAAGGCACTTTGCGATTGGCGAACTTTACGAAATCGAACGTATCTGGATTGGCTGGGTCTGCGGGCGGCGGCGTCGGCTGCTCGATTGACGGCGACTTCGGCTTATCTGTCTTTCCCTCTTCGGCGATTGTCTCTTCACCCGAAATTCTGTCTTCTGATTTCTTCGTCTCCTTTGGTAGGTTCTCGTTCGGGTTTGACGGTTGGTTTTGGGCGACCGGGGGCTCCGGTTGGATCACAGTAGGATCGCGATCAAAGACCAGCCATACACCCACGCCGATACCAATAGCGGCCAAGGCGATGGCAGCGCCGCTAGCCATTCGCCGAAATGCATTGGCACGAACGATCTTGTCGTGCGCATCTGCTTCTGCCTGCAGAGTTGGAATAGCCGACCGTTTGATCTGTAGATCAATCGCTTGTTCGAGCAACTTGGTGTTATGTCGTACGAGCACGTCTACTACCCCGTTTCGCCCCAGTCACCGACTTGTCGAAATCCAATTGCAGCTCACCTTCAAGGTCTTTCGCTATTTGGCCGTACTGCCCTTTTGCAGAAACCCTCACTAGGTCGACTACTTCCGGGGGTAATTCGCGATCCAACGCCCGGCGTAACGCATCCGGGTCGTCAGTGAGGACGGGAACATAGAGAATTTCCTTGACGATCTTTTCGACTTCGACCGGAACCTCGACGCGCCTTTCGACTTCTCTGTCCACCGGGACCTGCACGGGTACCTTGCGGACACGGCGCCACCGCCAGCTTAACAGCATTCGGCGTAACAAACGCGAGAGTTTGCTATCACGCTGAACTTCGGGCTGTGCGCCGATGCGTTGCAGGGCCAGCGCGACCATCGCCGTGATCGGCCCCGCCAATGCGGCGACGAACGCAAGCGAGGCGAACCAGATCGTCGACACCGTGCCGGCCTGAGGCTCTGTGACGTCTTCTGGCTTTACCCCATACCAGCGAGCTGCCAGCCTACGAATCTGATCGTTGCGAGCGACTGGGAGGCGCTCTGTTTCCAGGCGGCTGAGTTCCGTAGCGATCGCCTCTTGCCGCTGCTGATTCTTGGCGAGCGTCTCCGACTTGCGAGCTGCGGCTTCCTGAGCGGTCGCTAGCGCAGTACGTGCCTCGTCAAGCTTACGATCCCAATCGGCCGCGGTGCCATCATAGAGCTTCTCCAGATCGTTGCGCCTAGCCTCAAGGCGCTGTTTGTCTTGGAGAGTCATCGGAGGACTATCTTTCCGCAGCCTCTCATATTCCGCGCGGGCCGCCGCGACTGCGGGCTCCAACTCAGCCAATTTCGGCGCGAATTCGGCCTCTTTTTTAAGCCGCGGATTAGTCAACTTGTTCAGCCCTTCTTCGTTGCGCTGCACTGATGCAAGGTCGCCCGTTTCGCGCGCGCTCTTTATGCGATCCACGTAGCTATCCCGCTGTCGCTCGAACTGCTCCACGGCGTCCTTGATCTCTCGATCGCGCCGTTCCACCAGCGCGCTTAGCGCTGCTTGTTTCTCCTCGATAAATTCTTTGGTTCGCGCCGCCGCTGGTGAAAGGGTGGTTGCGGCCTGCAGCTCTTCGTCAACCTCAGTTATTCGTGCACGCAATTTGTCGCGCTCGGTGTCAGCCAATCCACCGAGCTGCTCCAGATCGCTTCGAGCTTTTGCCTCGTCGTCAGTGTTTCGCAAGCTTTCGGCTACTGCCTTGAGATTTTCGAGTTCTTGTGGAGTCCTTTAGTTTGGTTGGCGAAATTGGCATATTGGACCTCGCGCATTGTACTGGCTCGCTCCAATCCGAGAAGGACTGTCTCAAAAGTGATGCCGGCCAATACAAGTAGAAACGCCAGGATAACAGGTTTCCAAAACCATGAGGCGCCGAACAGAAGCGTGGCGATTGGGATTTTCGTCAGCTCAGCAATCGCGATCATAAAGAACGGGGCGCTTGCAAGGACAAGGTCCATTGAGTCCGCTGCCTCATTGGCAACAAAGCCGCGGTAACTCAGAGCGACGCCGGTTGTTAGACCGATGATCGCCGCAACGATTTCAAGTGCCCACGCACCGCGATACGTCCACTGGCCATAGCTCGCCAGTTTCTGGCTCATTGCCGTGTGCATATGCAATCCCCACCCTTTGCCCAGCCCATCTTGACATGCAACGCTGGCGATTGCAGCAAAATTTGCCTGTGGATACAGCGTAACTTGGAACAAGGTGAATAACCGGCGAGCCGGTGACAATGAATTTATTGAGTCTGCTAGACCGATTTATTCGGGTGGTGCCTAATCTCGGCAGTGGCAATTGTGATGCCGCAAACAGCGTTGCCGATCACATCGGTGAGGCGCTTCGGGCCTTTGGATTCGGGCTTTTTATTTCCTTTCGCACACAAACGATGCGCTCGAGAGTTTCTGCGTCGGACATCGGCTTTGCTAGTTCGGCTCGTAGCGCCTCGGCGGCCTCCTCACATAGCTCTTACTCTCATAACCAGTGTTGGAATTACTGTGACAGTGCACTTTTTCTCTAGTCCGCACGGCCACCGATGTGAGAGCGCCCCCGCTCCACGGGTTGACCCTCGCTATGCGAGGGAGGCGAGGTTCAAAACCCCGCCTGATCGCGAAACAGCTCGGCATTGTCCAGCTTCGAAACCTCGATCACCGCCTGCGTGCGGCTGTAGACATTGAGCTTGCGCAATATCTCCGAGACATGCGCTTTCACGGTGGTCTCTCCCACCTGCAGCTCGTAGGCGATCTGCTTGTTGAGCAGGCCCTGGCGCAGCATCTGCAGCACGCGCAGTTGCTGGGGCGTCAGCGTCGACAGGCGCTGCACCATGTCGGCGCGGTCGACGCTTTCAGCGTCGGGTGTGCGGCCTTCATAAGTTTCCGGCACATAGATCGCGCCTTCCATCACCGAGCGTATGGCGGCGGCGAGGTCGCTCTTGCGCGCCGATTTCGGGATGAAGCCGGCGACACCATAGGACAGCGCCTCGGAAATGATCTTCGGCTCCTCATAGCCCGAGACGATGACCACCGGCAGGCGCGGATAGCGGGTCCGGAGCTGCAGCAGGCCTTCAAAGCCATGCACGTCGGGCATGTTGAGGTCGAGCAGCGCGAGATCGAACGGCTTGGCGCCGGCCAGAAGGTCCAGCGCCTCGGTGATCGAGCGCGCCTCCACGGTGTCGACTTCCGGGTAGGCCATCTGCACGGCGCTGTGCAGCGCCTCGCGAAACAGCGGGTGATCGTCGATGATCAGGAACCGGGCGCGATCGTGGGTTGCGGTCATAGGGGTTCATTTCAGTTCGTGGGCGATTAGAATAGCCTCGTCAGCATGGCCAGATTATTGCCAAATAGTATATCGCCATCTCCGGCGGAAAGTGCCGCCGGCACTTTCTCGACCAAATCGCCTTGTCCAGGCCCCCAAATCGGTCGAATGTTCCGGCAACCAAGCAGAGACCCACATGACAGAATTCGTCCTTCCCTTGCCCGCAACCGCATCGGTGGCCATTGCGGGCTCGTCCGATCGTTTCGCGGTGCGCCGTATCTACTGCGTCGGCCGCAACTACGCGGCGCATGCCCGCGAATTCGGCAATGACGAGCGTGATCCGCCCTTCTTCTTTACCAAGCCGGCCGACGCGGTGGTCGATTCCGGCACCGCTATCCCCTACCCGCCGCTGACGGCCGATCTACACCACGAGATCGAATTGGTGGCTGCGATCGGCAAAGCCGGCTTCCGCATTGCCCGCGACAAGGCGCTGGACCACGTCTGGGGCTACGGCGTCGGCATCGACCTCACTCGCCGCGATCTGCAGGACGAGGCCAAGAAGGCCGCCCGTCCGTGGGACTGGTCGAAGGCCTTCGACCGCTCCGCGCCTTGCGGCCCGCTGATCCCCGCGGCGAAATCCGGCCACCCACGGAAGGGCCGCATCTGGCTCGCCGTCAACGGCAAGGTCAGGCAGGATGCCGACCTCGCTGAACTGATCTGGCCAATATCGGATATCGTGTCGATCTGCAGCGAGGCGATGGAGCTCGAGCCCGGCGACCTGATCTTCACCGGTACGCCGGCAGGCGTCGGCGCGGTTGGCCCCGGCGACACGATGACCGGCGGCGTCGACGGCATCGGCACCATCGAAGTGACCATCGGCCAGCCGAAGTGAGCGCATGAGCGGCCTCGTCCTGCATAATTACTACCGTTCCTCCACCTCCTACCGGGTGCGGATCGCGCTGGAGATGAAGGGGCTGAGCTACGACTATGTCCCGCATCATCTGCGCCATGGCGAACATCTGGAACCAGCCTATCTCGCGGTCAATCCGCAAGGCCTGGTGCCGGCGCTGGTGCTCGGCGACGGCACGCTGCTGACGCAATCGCTGGCGATCATCGAGTTCCTCGACGAGACCAAACCGGAACCACCGCTGCTGCCGGAGGACCCGGCCGGCCGGGCACGCGTGAGAATGCTGGCGCAGATGATCGCCTGCGACATCCACCCGGTGAACAATCTGCGCGTGCTGACCTCGCTGCGCACGCTGTTCGGCGCCGGCGACGAAGACATCGCCAACTGGTTCCGCCATTGGGTGAACGAGGGCTTTCAGCCGCTTGAAAAGATCATGGCGTCGGCGGCGGAGACGGGTACATTCTGCCATGGCGACGCGCCGGGCCTGGCCGACATCTGCCTCGCCGCGCAGATTGCCAGCAACGCCCGCTTCGGCGTCGACTTGACCCCCTACCCGACGATCGCGCGCATCAATGCCGCCTGCATGGCGCTGCCGGCCTTCCAGAAAGCCGCGCCCCGGAACCAGATCGATGCCGAGTAGAAAAGCCACCGACCCAGGTGAAGCCAAGGCGCTGGCCGATATAGAGGCTTATGGCTGCCACATCTTGCATGTGCTGGAGGAAGGCGACGATCCGCCTTTCACCTATTCGGTTGGAATAGAGCACAACTTCAAGGCGCCGGAACTCATCGTCATCGGCCTGAAGCCGGAAATCTCCCAGTTCATCATCAACGAGTATTGCAGCCGCGTCCGCTCCGGCGAGGTTTTCCAACCAGGGCAGCGATCGTCCGGTTTTATCGAAGGTTTCGACTGTCAATTCGGCGCCGTTCATATCGAACACTATCGCGAGCATTTCGGCTGGGACCTCTGGTTCTACGACGGCCTGGATTTCGGTGTTCTCCAGCTGATCTATCCCACTGTGGACGGCATCTGGCCGTGGCAGGCCGAGGCGAGCGACTGGTTCCGAGCCTGGCAGCCGCTTCTCGACACCGCGCCGTGGCCATAGGCTTATCTGCCGACGCGCAGCGTCAACGCCCAGAACAGCAGCGCCAACAGGCCGATGCCGGCGCCAAGCACACAGACGCCATTCCAGCCCATTGCACCATAAGCCATGGTCGAGGCGATGGAGCCCAGGGCGCTGCCGACCGAGTAGAAGATCATGTAGCCGCCAACCAGTCGGCTGCGCGCATCCGGCCGCCGGGCGAAGATCAGGCTCTGGTTGGTGACGTGGACGGCCTGGATCGCCAGATCCAGCATGACTATGCCGGCGACGAGCAACCACAGAGACATGCCCATGAAGGCGATCGGCAGCCAGGCCGCCATCATCAGCAGCAGGCTGAGGCCGGTGACCAACTGGCCGCATCCACGATCGACGAGGCCGCCGGTCCAGCGCGCACCGAGCGCGCCGGCGACGCCCGCAAGGCCGAAAAGCCCGATCTCGGTATGCGAAAGTGAAAATGGCGCGACGCTCAACGGCAGTACCAGCGGCGCCCACAGCACGTTGAAGCTGGCGAAGATCAGCATGGCCAGCACCGCCCGCACGCGCAGCAGCGGCTCCTGCGCGAACAGCAGCAGCACCGAAGCGAGCAGGCGTGGATAGGATGTGCGTGGCCGCTCCGCCTCGTGGCGCGGCAGGATCAGGTAGAGAACCATCGCCATGACGAGCGTCAACATGGCCGAGACAAGATAAACCCAGCGCCAGCCGGCGAAATCGGCGACGACCCCCGAAGCGAAGCGGGCAAGCAGGATGCCCAGGATGACGCCGCTGGTGACGGTGCCGACCGCCCGCCCCCGCTCCGATGCTACAGCGAGGTCGGCAGCGAAGGCGACCAGCACCTGCACCACCACCGCCAGCAGCCCGACGACCGCGAGGCTCGCCAGCAGCATCGCCGCGTTGGGCGCGATCCCGACCGCCACCAGCGCCACGGCAGACAGAATCGCCTGCCCGGCAATCAGCTTGCGGCGATCGAACAGGTCGCCCAGCGGCACGATGAAGAACAGGCCGAGCCCATAGCCGATCTGCGTGACCGTCACCACGATGCCGACCGAGGCCGGCGCGATAGCAAAATCATGCGCTATGGCGTCGAGCAGCGGATGAGCGAAATAGATATTGGCGACGCTCAGGCCGCAGGCGATGGCGAAGATCAGCGCGGTCAATCGTGACAATCCCGTAGGCGGCGGCGCCACCCGATGCGGCCCATCGGATTGCTCGAGGCTTGTTGCACCGCTGTTCGCCACCTGCATGTTCATGTCTCTCTCCACAAAAGGTTTCAACTTGAAACCTCTTGCTGGATAGGCGGAACAGTTTTATGTTGCAACCGAAATTAGAGCATTGGACCAACGACTGCCATGGTGAAACGAACGAGCCACCACGAAGCGGATTGCTTCATAGCGCGACCACTGGACGCGATTGGCGACTGGTGGTCGCTGCTCATCGTGCGTGACGCCTTCGACGGCTTGCGGCGCTTCGGCGAATTCCAGAAGAGCCTCGGCGTCGCCAAGAACATCCTGTCGTCGCGGCTGCGCAATCTTGTCGCGCATGGCATCCTCGAAACGGTCCCGGCGCCCGACGGCAGCGCGCATCATGAATATGTGCTGACGCAAAAGGGACGCGGCCTGTTCTATGTCCTGGTTGCCCTGCGGCAATGGGGCGAGACCTACTTCGCCGGACCGGGCGAACCCTATACCTTCATGGTCGACAATCTCACCAGCCGGCCGATCAAGCGACTGGAAGTACATGCCGAGGACGGGCGGCAGCTTGCCCCCGGCGAAACCCGGCTTGCCGACTTTCGCAACCGCGGAACCAGTTAAGGGCTGCTGCCTGCCAACAGGCCTGGCGGAATCGATTTCTGATCGACCAGACAGGGAATCGGCTATCGTTTCCTGCAGCACAGAGGGTGGAGTGACCGATGAAAGCCGTCGTCTTCGAGAAATTCGGCGAAGCGCCGAGGATCCAGACCGTTCCTGATCCGAAGCCGGCCGCTGATGGCGTCGTCATCAAGGTCGAGGCGACCGGTCTGTGCCGCAGCGACTGGCATGGCTGGATGGGTCATGACGAGGGCATCACGCTGCCGCATGTGCCGGGCCACGAACTTGCCGGCATCGTCGTCGCCGCAGGCAAGCAGGTCACCCGCTGGAAGGCCGGCGAGCGCGTCACCGTGCCGTTTGCCGTCGGCTGCGGCCGCTGCTTCGAGTGCAATTCGGGCAATCACCAGGTCTGCGAACGCCAGACACAGCCTGGCTTCACCGGCTGGGGCTCGTTTGCCGAATATGTCGCCATCGAACACGCCGATACCAATCTCGTGCGCTTGCCCGACGAGATGGAATTCGCCACCGCCGCCAGCCTCGGCTGCCGCTTCGTCACCTCGTTTCGAGCCATCGTCGACCAGGGCCGGGTGAAGCCGGGCGAATGGGTCGCGGTGCATGGCTGCGGCGGCGTCGGCCTGTCGGCGATCATGATCGCCAGTTCAATGGGCGCCAATGTCATCGCCATCGATCTCACCGACGAGAAACTGGATTTCGCCAAAAAGATCGGCGCCGTCGCCACCATCAATGCATCCACGACACCGAACGTGGTCAAGGCGGTCAAGCAGATCACCAATGGCGGCGCGCACATGTCGATGGACGCGCTCGGCCACCCCACCACCTCGTTCAATTCGATATCCAATCTGCGCCGGCGCGGCCGCCATGTGCAGGTCGGCCTGATGCTGGGCGAGCATGCCCGGCCGCAGGTGCCGATGGACAAGGTGATCGCCTTTGAACTCGAAATCCTCGGCAGCCACGGCATGCAGGCCTACCGCTACCAGGCGATGATGGACATGATCCGCAACGGCAAGCTGAAGCCCGAACTGCTGGTCGGCAAGAGGATCAGCCTCGACGAGGCGCCCGCGGCCCTGATGGCGATGGGCGGCTTCGAGGGCATTGGTATTGGGGTGGTCACGAAGTTTTAGGCGAGGACGGTACCGTCGTCAGGCGATCGCGCGTCGTGGCAATTCCTGCTTCGCGAATCGCTTGGCGCCGACGACGCAAAGCACGACGCCAAGCGTGACGACCACCATCAGCGGGCTGACCTGCTCGTGCAGCAGCGTCGCTGCCAGTGCCAGTCCGAAAAATGGCTGCAGCAGCTGCAACTGCCCGACCGCGGCGATGCCGCCTTGCGCCAGCCCGCGATACCAGAACACGAAGCCGATCAGCATGCTGAACAGCGAGACATAGGCAAGCCCTATCCACGCACTGACGCCGACGCCGTCGAACGACGGCGGCATGGTCATCAGCGTCAGCACCAGCATGATCGGCAGCGACAGCACCAGCGCCCAGCAGATCACTTGCCAGCCGCCAAGCTTGCGTGACAGCGCGGCACCCTCGGCATAGCCCAGACCGCAGGCGATGATGGCGGCCAGCATCAAACCATCACCCACCGGCGAGGCCGTCACGCCCTGCGTCAGGGCAAAACCCGCGACCAGCGCGCTGCCGATGCATGAAAACAGCCAGAACGCCGGGCGCGGCCGATCGCCGCCGCGCAGCACGCCGAAAATCGCAGTGGCCAGCGGCAGCAGGCCGACGAAGATGATGGAATGGGCCGTGGTGACGTGCTTGAGCGCCAGTGCGGTCAGCAAGGGAAAGCCGACCACCACGCCAAGCGCGACGATCACCAGCGACAGCAGGTCGCCGCGCTCCGGACGCTTTTGCCGAAACAGGAGCAGCAGTGCCAGGCCAAGCAGTCCGGCAATCGCCGCTCGGGCCGAAGTCAGGAATGTCGGATCGAAATCCCTGACCGCCACGCGCGTTGCCGGCAGCGAGCCGCTGAAGATCAACACGCCGATGAATCCATTCATCCAGCCGCTCGCGGTCTTGTCCATCGTATGCTCCGTTTGTCGGCTCCGTATCGCGCGGAGCCGGTAGTATCGCCAGAGACAATGCGGTACAATTACACACAACTGTCATGCTTAGAAGAGCAGTACGGATGGACAAACAGACAACAGGAAGCGAGAGCAGCGGAACGCTGGTCGAAGGCGTCATGGCGACGATCCGCCAGCGGATCGCGGCGCGCTGCCTGACGCCGGGAGCGCAATTGCCGTCGATCCGCACCTTTGCCAAATCCATGCGAGTGTCCAAATCCACCGTGGTCGAAGCCTATGAGCGGCTCGCCGCCGAAGGTGCGATCCGCTCGCGGCCGGGCTCCGGATTCTATGCCGCCGGATCGCTGGCGCCGCTGTCGCTGGCCGAGATTGGTCCTCGCCTCGACCGCGCGGTCGACCCCCTCTGGATCTCACGCCAGTCCCTGGAGGCCGGCGACGACATGCTGAAACCCGGCTGCGGCTGGCTGCCGGCCTCGTGGATGCCGCAGGCAGGTCTGCGCCGGGCACTGCGCACGGTAGCGCGTGCCGACGATATCGCACTGGTCGATTACGGCACGCCGCTCGGCCTGCCACCGCTGCGGCAATTGCTGGCGCGGCGTATGGCCGGGCACGGCATCGAGGCCTCTCCCGGGCAGATCATGCTGACGGAATCAGGCACGCAGGCCATCGACCTGTTGTGCCGGTTCCTGATCGAGCCCGGCGACACCGTGCTGGTCGACGACCCCTGCTACTTCAACTTCCACGCTCTGTTGCGCGCCCACCGGGCCAAGGTCGTCAGTGTCCCCTACACGCCGTCGGGGCCGGATATCGATCTGTTCGCGCAAGCGTTGGCCGAGCACCGGCCGCGCCTCTACATCACCAATTCCGCCATCCACAACCCGACCGGCGCGGTGCTGTCGCTAGTCACCGCCCATCGGCTGCTCAAGCTCGCCGACCAATCGGATCTGACCATCGTCGAAGACGACATCTTCGCCGATTTCGAACATGCGCCCGCCCCCAGGCTGGCGGCGTTCGATGGTCTCAACCGCGTTGTCCACATCGGCAGCTTCTCCAAAACGCTTTCGGCGTCGGTTCGCTGCGGCTTCATCGCTGCACCGCGCGACTGGATCGAGCCCCTGACCGACCTCAAGATCGCCACCACCTTCGGCGGCGGCCGGCTCGCGGCCGAACTGGTGCTGACGCTGCTCAAGGACGGCAGCTACCGCAAGCATATGGATTTGCTGCGCGCGAAGCTTGCCCGCGCCATGGGCGAGACCAGCGCCCGCCTGAAGGCGATCGGCATCACGCCCTGGATCGACCAGCCGGCCGGCCTGTTCCTGTGGTGCAGCCTGCCGGATGGGGTGGATGCGGCCGAAGTCGCCCGCCGCGCTCTGGCCGACAGCACCGTGCTGGCGCCCGGCAACGCGTTCAGCCTGTCTGGAACAGCCAGCCGCTTCCTGCGCTTCAACGTTGCCCAATGCGCGGACGAGCGGATTTTCAAGGTGCTCGAGGCGGCGATGGCGCGTTGACGCGACCAAGCTGATCCTGTTGCCTGGGCAATCTGTGGCTGCTAGGGAACCACAAGCGCACTCGAGAGAATGTCTGCGCCATCATTTTCCGGATAGCGTTTATGGGAACCAGCAAGTCAGCAGACAAGTAGGCCGCAACAGCAGTTCGTTGTTGCGGCGGCCCGTCATTTCCCATCTTCAGTGAGAACGGCAGATCGCCGCCAAATGTAGCCATTTGAGCGGATGTTCAATCATGCCTTGTCCAAAAAACCCGACATGGACCACTTCCCTGCCAGCAGCCATGGTGCTGATGGCGCCCTTCGACATCCTGGCCTCGCTGGCCATGGATATCTACCTCCCGATCGTCCCGGCGATGCCGGGAATCCTCAAGACATCGCCTAATGTCATCCAGCTGACGCTGAGCCTCTACATGATCTGTCTTGGACTCGGCCAAATCGTCTTCGGCCCGATTTCCGACAGGATCGGCAGGCGTCCGGTGCTGATCGGCGGCGCGCTGCTGTTTGCAGGCGCATCCGTCCTGCTCGCCTGCACCTCGCTGGCCATGGTGTTCGTCGCCTTGCGGGTCGTGCAGGCCATCGGTGCATCCGCCGTTCTCGTTGCGACCTTTGCAACGGTTCGCGACGTCTATGCGCAAAGGCCCGAAAGTGCCGTCATCTACGGCCTGTTCAGTTCGATGCTGGCCTTCGTGCCGGCGTTGGGGCCGATTGCCGGTGCATTGATCGCCGACAATCTCGGCTGGCGCGCGATCTTCCTGACGCTCGGCGGTCTGGCGGTAGCCGCCACCCTCAATGCATGGCCGAGATGGCATGAAACACGCCCGTTGAATGCCGATATTAGGCCAATGGCGTTTCGCCCCATTCTCTCCAGCTTTGCCTTCTGGGCGTATACGCTCGGCTTGAGTGCCGCCATGGGCGCCTTCTTCGTGTTCTTTTCGACGGCGCCGCGGGTGCTCATGGATCGTGCTGGCTTTTCGCAGTTCGGCTTCAGCCTGGCCTTCGCCACCGCGGCGCTGGTGATGATCGCGACCACCCGCTTCGCCAAAAAGTTCATTGCACGTTGGGGCATCGCGGGCAGTGCTATCAGAGGCATGGCGATGTTGCTGCTCGGCGCGGCTCTGCTGGCGGCCGGGCAACTGTTCGCGGCGCCGTCCTTCGAGACATTCGTCGGCCCGATGTGGATCATTGCCGTGGGCATCGTCTTCACTGTTTCGGTCACCGCGAACGGCGCACTCGAGGCCTTCGGCGATGTCGCGGGAACCGCCGTCGCGCTCTACTTCTGCATCCAGAGTCTTGTCGTCGGCACCCTCGGCACGCTGTTCGTCATCGTGCTCGGCGGAGACACGGCGTGGCCATTGGTGGGCTACTGTTCGGTCATGGCGACGCTCACACTGAGCGCGCTGAGATATTTGCGAAAACGCCAAACCGAATAAACGGGACGGATGAGAAGCCTGGGCGATTGGCGCAGGCTTCTCATCGTTGTCAGCGAGACGCCGCGCAGATCTCCCGCACGCAGTCGCGCAGCCAGCGTTGCGCCGGATCGGCATCCAGGCGCGGGTGCCACAGCATGGAGATGGTGACCCCAGCCGTGGCAACAGGCAGGGCAAAACTGTGCATGCCGACGCGTGCGCCCTCGGTGTGCCGCTCCGGAACGCTGGCGATCAGGTCTGATGTGCGGGCCATGGCAAGGGCTGCCGAGAACCCGGACACCATGCACACGATTGTCCGCTGCAGCCCGAGCCGGTTCAAAGCCTCGTCGATCGGCCCTTTCTCGCGGCCACGCCGTGAAACGCTGATGTGCCCGCCTGCGGCATAGCGCTCTGGCGTCACCGCGCCCTCGCTCAACGGATGGCCCATTCGCACGGCGCCGATGAAGCAGTCGCGAAGCAATGCCTGGATGCGCACCTCCGGTCCGGTCTCGCCAGCGACGCCTATGTCCAGGTCGATCGCCGCATCGCGCAGCGACATGACGTCTCTATCGGACTTCGGTGCAAAGCGGAGCCGCACGCCGGGCGCATCGGCCTGGATGCGGGCAACGAGACGAGGTGCGAATTCTTCGACGAAGCTCTCATTGGTGCGCAGCGTAAAGACCCTGTCCAGGCTCCGGAGATCGAGCAAGGTGGCAGGACGCAGCAGCGCCTCCGCATCCTGGAGGACACGACCAGCCTGTCGTCGCAGTTCTTCCGCACGCGGCGTCGCCACCAGGCCTCGACCGGCGCGAACCAGCAGCGGATCGCCCGTCGCCTCGCGCAGCCGCGCCAGCGTCCGGCTCATCGCCGAGGGGCTGAGGCGCAGGCGGCTGGCGGCACGCGCAACGCTGCCTTCGGTCAGCAGGACGTCGAGAGCGAACAGTAAGTTGAGATCGGGTGATGTCATCGGCAGATCATGGCATGATATGGCGCCAAACGCACGAATAAGATGCAAATGCTGCGCCTTCCGCCACATTGGCCAAGGAACTAGATCTCCAGCAGTTCCGGTTGTGGGACTGATGGAAGGAGATCGCCGTGGCAATCGCTGAGCAAAATCGAAATGAGTACGTGTCGGCGCAGCCACAAACCCAATCTGCCCGCTGGGCGCTGGCAAGCCTGTCGCTCGCCACGCTGCTGTCGTCGTTGGGAACCAGCATTGCCAGCGTCGGGCTACCGTCGCTGATGCAGGATTTCGACGCGACGTTCCAGTCCGTGCAATGGGTGGTTCTGGCCTATCTGCTCGCCATCACCACACTGATCGTCAGCGCCGGACGGCTGGCCGACATGTTCGGGCGCAGGCCGTTGCTGCTTGGCGGTATCGCGCTGTTCACATCGGCATCGGTGCTCTGCGGCCTGGCGCGGACGCTGTGGCTGCTGATTGCCGCACGCGCCGTGCAGGGACTTGGCGCGGCGCTGATGATGGCGCTGACGCTGGCCTTTGTCGCCGAAACCGTGACCAAAGACAGAATTGGCAGCGCCATGGGCCTGCTCGGCGCCATGTCCGCGATCGGCACGACACTTGGCCCTTCGCTCGGCGGCCTTTTGATCGCCGGCTTCGGCTGGCGAGCGATCTTCCTCGTCAATGTCCCGCTGGGTGTGCTCACCTTCGCTCTCGCCTGGCGTGCCCTGCCGGCACACAGCAAGACAGGGCAGCAGGTCGACCGAGGCACGTTCGATGTCGTGGGCACCGCCTTGCTGGCCTTGACGCTGGCCGCCTATGCACTGGCCATGACGTTTGGCCGAGGCAATTTCGGCGCACTCAACATCAGCCTGCTGATAGCTGCCGGCATCGGCGTTCTTCTGTTCGCCGCCGTGCAGGCGAGGGTGAACAACCCCTTGATCCGGCTTGCCAGCTTCCGCGACCTCCAACTGAGCGCCAGTCTCGCCATGAGCCTCGTCGTCGCCACGGTGATGATGGCGACCCTGGTGGTGGCCCCGTTCTATCTTTCGCGAGGACTTGGGCTAGATGCCGCAATGGTCGGCCTCGTGCTGTCGACCGGCCCGCTTGTCTCGGCTCTATCGGCGCTGGTCGCCGGACGCCTGACCGATCATTTCGGCGCCCACAGGATGATGGTTGCCGGCCTGATAAGCCTCGCGACAGGCACGTTCCTGCTGTCGCTCGCCGTGATCAGATTCGGCATTGCCGGCTATGTCGTTGCGATCACCGTCACCTGCATCGGCTATGCCCTGTTCCAGACATCCAACAATGCAGCCGTCATGACCGGTGTCGGCGCCGGCCAGCGCGGCGTCGTTTCCGGCCTGCTCAACCTTTCGCGCAACCTCGGGCTGATCACCGGCGCCTCGTTGATGGGCGCCATATTCGCCGTCGCATCGGCCAAAGGGCAGGAAGGCATTGGACTTCTGAGTTCCGAGGCCGCAGCACGGGGAATGCAGGTCACATTTCAGACGGCCACGGTGCTGGCGCTGGCTGCACTGTTCCTCGCACTGCTCTCGGCCCGCGCCGAGTTCAAGCGGCAGAGGCTGGTGGAAGTATCACAAGACCTCTGATTTTGCGCTCCAGGTGAACAGCCTCTCACGCCCCTGCCCGCTTGCGGCGTTCATAAAGCATGACCAGCGTTTCGGCCATCAAAGCAGGCTTTTCCTCGCCTTCGATCTCGACCGTGTTGGCGGCCTTCATCAGATACTGGCCGGGGCCCCTGTCCTCCATGGACAGCAGCGTGATGCGCAGTCTGATGCGGGCACCGACCTTGACCGGTGCCAGGAAGCGTACCTTGTCGAAGCCATAATTGAAGGCGGCCTGCGTACTCTCGGGCACGATGCCCATGCCGAGCGCCAGCGCGCCGATGATCGACAGCGTCAGATAGCCATGCGCGATCGTCGTGCGGAACGGGCTTTGCCGCCGCGCCCTTTCAGGGTCGACATGAATCCATTGATGGTCGCCGGTGCATTCAGCGAACTGGTCGATGCGGTTCTGGTCGACCGTCGTCCACTCCGACACGCCGAGTTCCAGCCCGGCCATCGTCCTCAACTGCTCGTAGGTAGGCGGCGTTTTAGGCCGTATTTCGTTCATTCCTGGTTTCCCGATCGCTTCCAGAGCCTCCGGACCACGAACTGACGGCCTCTGTCAATTCGCTCTGCGCGAATCCGTTCCGTCGATTTCGGCCGCAATCGTGCCACGCCGCCGGCGCAGTCGCAGGTCAAATCGGGCTTTCCGGGCTTCAGGGCGCTGCCGGCAGCAATGAGCCGGCCCCGGCCACATCCGCTACTTCTTCTCGTAGCCGGCGCGGATTTCCTCCATCGCCTCCTTGATGCGGGTGCGCAGGATGTCGACCGATTCGGCGCCGGATTTCTTGACCAGTTCAGCCACTTCGCCCGCATTCTTCAATGCGACTTCGAAAGACTTTCTGGCAAACTCCGTCTGTTTGGCCATCAGTTCCTGCGGATTGCCCGGCGCCCTGTAGCTTTGCGCGATATCGGTGACCTCGCGCAGCGTATCCTGCAGCATCTCGCGCTGCCGGGACAACAGCGAGGTGGCGCCGGCGGCACCGGCTCGTGCCGATTTCTCCAGCGCTTCGATGTTCTTGCGATGATGGGCGAGGATCGCCTCGACATCGACATTCGGCACCTTCAGGTCGCGGCCGAACCTGCCGAACATGTCCACGAAGGAATCGGATTCCGGTTGTTTTGCCATGCTCGTCTGCTCCCCTTTGCCGCGGATGCGGGCAACCTCGGATGGAGAATAACACTCGCATTCCGTGAGTCCATTCGGACGCGGTGGAATGAGCACCAGCCTCACCGCGCATCAATTCACGAGGAACACCCGCTCGACCACATAGAGCACGACACCGGCGAGGCCGCCGATGATCATGCCGTTGAAGCGGATGTATTGCAGGTCCCTGCCGATGTTCATCTCGATCAGCCGCGTCAGCTGCGCCAGGTCCCAGCGTTTGACCTGGTCGGCGATGAATGTCGACACGCCGGCTTTCTGGCTCTCCACGAACGACGCCAGTGCCACCACGAACCCCTGGTTCATGTCGGCCCGGATCTGCGCATCGCTGGCAAGATGCCGCCCGACCTCGACGAACATGTCGGCAAGATGCGCGCGGATGACCGAATTCGGCGCCTTGGCGTCCTGCTCGATGAACTGGCTGAGGCTTGCCCACATGTCGCCGGCCAGTCCCCTGACTTCCGGCCGGGCCAGGAAATCGCGCTTCAGCTTCTCGGCACGTTTGGCATATTGCTTCGATGTCCTCAGCTTTTCGATGAAGCCTTGAGCGAAATGGTCGAATTCAGCGCGCATCGGGTGATCGGGATCGGCCCTCACCTCGTCGAGCAGCGAACCGGCCGAGGCGACGATCTTCTTCAGGAGATAGGCGTCGGCGCGGAACAGGTTGAACAGCGACGGCAGTTCCTCGCGGATCTTTTCGCGCATCGTCGCCAGCGCCTGTTCGTCATTGAGGAACCTGCCGATCACCTTGGTGAACTCGTCGAACAGTTTCTGGTGGCGGCGATCGTCGGTAAGCGCGGAGAGCAGCTCGGCGGCCAGCGGCGCCAGCGGCACCTTTTCGACCTGTTCGAGCATGCGGCTGGTGACGAAGCCACGCAGGCCGGATTGCTCTACGGCGGCCAGGGTCTGCGGCACCAGTCGCACGACGAAGCGCGACAGGCCGGCGGCGCGCTCGGTATCGGCCAGCCAATCGGCGACCAGCGCCGAAAAATCGACCTCGGCGAGCTTTTCACGCACCGGTTCAGGCGCCAGGAAGTTGACCTCGATGAAGCGGCCGAGATTGTCGGCGATGCGGTTCTGGTTCTCGGGGATAATGGCGGTGTGCGGGATCGGCAGCCCCAGAGGTCGCCTGAACAGCGCCACGACCGCGTACCAGTCGGCGAGGCCGCCGATGGTCGCCGCCTCGGCAAAGGCAGCGACGAAGCCGAGCCACGGATGGACGTACTCGAATGACTTGGCGAGCGCAAACACCAGCACGCAAAGCGCCAGTGCGGCCGCCGCGACGAATTTTGTCCGCCGCAACGCGGAAAGCTTGGCATCCGCTTCGGCATCGAAACGGACAGGCGCCAGGGACGAAGCTGATTGTGACATGGGTGAGCCGCTCCTCGTCGATCTCAGGCTATTTAGTGGTTTGACAGCCAAAATACCCGCGACAGCCGGTTTCGCGCCGAATCTTGCTCGGGCGCGCACACAAAGTTGAGGAGAAAATTCAGCTATCGCGCGAAGCTAGTCTGGAATTATTCCAAGGTATAGGCCATATTCCGCCGAGGCCAATGCGGCGAATCCGGAATTTCGGGTCAAAGCCGCATCAGCAAAAATTTCCAGATCTGGCGTGGTTGCACCGCACCAGTGCCTTGTGAGGACAAAATGCGGCTTACGCGCCAGACCAACTATGCCATGCGCATCTTGATGTATTGCGCGGCCAATGACGACCGTTTGAGCCGCATCCCCGAGATCGCGGCCGCCTATTCGGTGTCGGAACTTTTCCTGTTCAAGATCCTGCAGCCGCTGGTCGAGCACGGCCTTGTCCAGACCGTGCGTGGCAGGAATGGCGGCGTCAAGCTTGGCCGTGCTGCCGAAGCCATCAGCCTGTTCGATGTCGTGCGCGTGACGGAAGAGAGCTTCGCTATGGCTGAGTGTTTCGAGAACGACGCCGCCGAATGCCCGCTTGTCGACAGCTGTGCGCTGAACTCGGCGTTGCGCGAGGCGCTGAACGCGTTCTTCGCGGTGCTCGCCCGCTACACGATCGCCGATCTGGTGGCGGCGCGGCCGAATGTGCGCAACCTGCTCGGCATCGACATGCTGATGGAGCGCCGCGCCCCGGCTGCCTGAGCGTCTTCTCCCCATTCTACGGGGAGAAATGCCTGGCAGGGCAATGAGGGGCGGCGCCGACTTCCACAATTGGCGCGCCCACAATTGGCGCGCAATGCCGGCCTCACCTGAATATCAACCGACCGAAGATTGCGGCAGCACGAACGGCATGTTCCCCGCCGGCAGGACGCCGACTTTTAGCCGGCAGTCGAAAACCTTCTCGATCAGGTCATCGCTCAGCACATCCCGCGGCGACCCGGTGGCGGCTAGCCTGCCGCGGTGCATGACGAAGATCCGGTCGGCATACATGGCCGTCAGATTGAGGTCGTGCAGGATGGCGACCACGCCGCCGCCCCTTCTGGCGAAGTCGCGGGCAATGTTCATGATGATCAGCTGGTGCTTGATGTCGAGACTGGAAACCGGCTCGTCTAGGAACAGAAAGCGCGGCTTGCCGTCGAGCACTGGCGCCCAGACCTGGCACAGCACGCGCGCGAGCTGGACGCGCTGCTGCTCGCCGCCGGAAAGCTCCTGGTAGAAACGGCCGGCAAAGCCGTCGAGATCGACACGCGCCAATGCCCGTTCCGGCAGCCGCGAATCCTCGCCCGGCAAGACGCCTGAGCGGCCGCCGACAAGGCCAAGCTTGACCACTTCCCGCACGGTGAACGGGAACGACAGCGTCGTCGCCTGCGGCAGCACAGCGCGATGGACGGCCACCTCGACCGGCTTCATCGTCGAGAGATCTCGGCCGTTGAGGGCAACGCGCCCGGTATAGGCGAGTTCGCCGGAGAGCGCTTTGAGGAAGGTCGTCTTGCCCGAACCATTGGGGCCGACGATGGCGGCGATCTCGCCGGGCCGCGCGTGGAAATCGATACCGCTGACGATAGGCTTGCCGGCGATATCAACCGAAACATCCTTGGCCTCGATCATCAAGCCTCACAAATCAACCACGCCGCGCTTGCGCAGCAGGATCCAAAGGAAAAACGGCGCGCCCGCTATCGCGGTGACGATACCTATCGGCAGTTCGGCCGGCGCAACGATGGTGCGTGCGACCGCATCGGCCAGAAGCAGCAGCGAGGCACCGAGCAGCGCCGACGCCGGCAGCAGATAGCGATTGTCCGGACCAATCAGCAGGCGCAGCAGATGCGGCACCACGATGCCGACAAAGCCGATGCCGCCGCTAACGGCGACGGACGCTCCGACCGCGGCGGAGACGCCGATGATGGCCGTGTATTTCAGCCGCTGCACCGGAATGCCGAGATGGCCGGCGGTCGCCTCGCCCAGCGCAAGCGCGTTGAGGCCGCGTGCCAGGAACGGCATCGCCGCCAGCGCCAGCACAATGATCGGCCCTACCGACGCGATCTTCGCCCAAGTCGCGCCACCGAGCGATCCGAGTTGCCAGAAGGTCAGGTCGCGCAACTGGCGATCGTCGGCCATGAAGATGAGGATGCCGGTCAGCGCCATGGCGAGCGCCGCCAGCGCGATGCCGGCGAGCAGCATTGTGGCAACCGAGGTTTGCCCTCGCCGCGTCGCTACCTGATAAAGCACCAGCGTGGTAGCGAGCCCGCCACAGAAGGCCGCCAGCGGCAGGGCAAATGTGCCAAGCAAGGCTGTCACCGGAGCCAATATCGTCGCGCCGAGCACGATGACGGCAACCGCGCCGAGGCTGGAGCCGGCCGAGACGCCGATCAGGCCGGGGTCCGCCAGCGGATTGCGGAACAGCCCCTGCATGACCGCGCCGGAGACCGCGAGCGCCGCGCCGACCAGCATGCCGAGGATGATACGCGGCAGGCGGATGTCGTAGACGATCAGGCTATCGCGGGCGCTCAACGCGACGTTGTCAGGCACTGTGCCGAACAGCCAGTCGCCAATGACGTTGACGGCCGATGCGTCCGACGCTCCTGATGTCAGCGACAGAAAAATGGCAGCCGCCAGCCCCAGGCACAGCAGAAGGATCACAATGCGGGCGCGGCCCGACCGGTCGCCTTCGGATACGCTTGCCATCACCGGGCCGGCGATCGATTGATCGACCATGATCCGCCCGTTCAGTCCGTGACCTGCCCGCCATAAAGCGAGACAGCGAGGTCGTGGATAGCATCGGCCGTGCGTGGCCCGAAGCCGAGCAGATAGGCACCGTCGATGCGGATCAGCTTGCGCGCCGTTCCGGCCGGCGTCGAGGCGATCGACGGATTGCCGAACAGTTCGTCGTCCGACACCGGAGGCCCGGCATTGCTCATCATCAGGATCACGTCCGGTCTGGCGGTTATGATCGCCTCGTCGGACATTTGCTTGTAGCCGGAAAAGCCCTGGACCGCGTTGACGCCGCCAGCCAGCTTGACCATACCGTCGGCCGCGGTCTCGCTGCCGGCCGCCAGGATCTTGCCGCCCTGTATCGACAGCACGAACAGGATGCGCTTGCGTTCCTTGATCGACGCCGTCTGCTTCTCGGCTGCCGTGAGCTTGGCATCGAGCTCCCCGGCGAGCACCTCGGCCTTGGCGTCGACGCCGAGCGCCTTGCCGACGATACGGACCTTTTCGAGGATGCCTTCGTGGCTATAGTGCTCGGGCACTTCGATGAAAGGAACGCTCGTCTTCTTCAAGACATCGACGGCTTCCTTGGGACCGCTGCCATGCAGCGCCAGGATGCCGGTCGGGTTAACCGACAGCACCCCCTCCGGCGACAGCGCGCGCATGTAGCCGACATCGGGCAGCTCAAGCGCCGCCTTTGGGTACCGGCTGGTGGAATCGCGAGCCACCAGATGCTTTTCCTCGCCGAGCGCATAGACGATCTCGGTGATCGAGCCGCCAACGGCCACGATTTTCGAAGGATCGGCAAACACGGCCGTGCCTTCCATGGCGCTGGCGGATTGCAGTGCGATAACAGCTATGGAGAGACCGATCACCGGCCCGAAAATAGATCCGCGCACGGTCGACAATCTTGGGAAAAAACGCATCGCATTTTCCTCAGGCTGCGGTCGGGCTTGGGATGCGCGGCAGGTTTTCCGCCAGGAAGCGCCAGTCGTCCCGCTCGCTTTCGCCTTCATGACGCTTGCCGAAGAACTGGATGAACATCTTGCCGTCGGCGTCATAGACCTCAAGCGAGGTGACATGACCGTCCTTGGTCGGCTTGCGCACCGCCCAGACCTCCTGGATGTGGTCGGTCCGCAAATGCAGGTGGAAGGTTTCGTCCAGCACGTTGATCCATGGCCCCATCGGCTTGATCGACTTGATCGGACCGGAATGGATCTGGATGCAGCCGCGGTTTCCCACAAAGCACATGATCGGCATCTCGCCCTCCGCGGCGTGATGCAACATGGCGCGGACGGCATCATTGTCGAGCTGCCAGGCATAGTCTTGCCCGACCAGGCGCACCGCTTGCCGGCGGCTCAGCTTCAGCGTCTTCAGCATACCGAAGAACTGGTGCACATCGGTCAGCCGGCTCCAGCGGTCTCGCAGATCGTCGAGATTGGCGGCCGTTTCGTCGCCATGGATCTCGTCATCGGGGAGTGGTCCTGAAATGTCGACCGTCGGCTCCTGATTGGACGATTCGAGCGCGGCAACCAGTTTCTGATAGGCATAGAGGCTGGAGGCCGGACGCAGATGCACCTTGTGCACGGCCTCGCCCGCCGCATCGAAAAACTGCAGGCTGCGGCGGATTTGGTCGCCGTCTCGCTTCTCGACGGCAAAGCCGTGTGCCCAGACCTTCGGGAAGATGCGCAGGTCGATGTTTTCGCCAAGCACCATGGCATTGTGGTTGCCGGTGACGACCTTGTCATAGACGCCGATCTTCTCGTGCACCGCGCTCTCATTGCGGGTCAGCGCCATGACCTCGCCGACGGCCTCGAGGCCGGTCAGAAGATCGTTGACGCGCGGCTCGACGCGCACGACGCCGTCGCCGCAATGCGCGGCGACCAGTTCGGCTTCCGAAATGCCGAGCTGGGCAGCCAGATCACGCTCGCGCGTCTTCGGATTGTCTGTCCGTGCCCGCCGGATTTCATGCGGGGCGGGTTTTACGCGCTGGTCCATATTTCGTTCCTGCTGCCTAGAGCAATTCCAGGAAAAGTGTGAAACGGTTTTCCGTCCGGAATTGCGTTAAAACAAAGAGATAGAGTGGTTCGGGGTTTCCGTGAAACGGTGAACCGCTCTAGCCTTACTTGTTGAGGATGAGCTTGCCCTGACGGGTGATCTTCAGCCGGTAGAGCGCACCGTGATGCTCGATGCCTATCTCGTGCTCGCCCTGGAACAGGGTGTTGCTGGAAAGGGTTCGTACCGCCAGCGGAACCCGGTCGAAACGGGGGGAGGCATCGTCGGAACGGCGGACGCGATAGCGAAAATCGTTGGGATTGTGGGTGTTCATCTGGATCGATCCCTTTCCTGTGCCGGGCGTCTGGCTAGGCGTTGCGTAATCCGATTCATTTCTTGACTTGAATAATCATGTTTATTAGTCAGTGCAATACCGGATCAGTGACTCAACATTTAAGACGCCGGAGACGATCAAAAATGCCAGCCAGCCCCGGGGCCAGCCAGCACGAAACCTGGAGTTGGGGCATGGGGTTGGTGATTTGGGAATGGCGTGGCCGGTCGGCGGCGAACGGTGCGGCGGCATTGCTGGCAAGCGTGGCGGCGATCGCCTTGTCGGCGCAGTTGGCCAACGCCCAGCAAGCGGCGCAGCCGACAGATCAAACGAAGAAGGCTGAAGAAGAAAACGCCGCACCAGCGGGAGCAACGCTGCTCGACAAGATCCTCGTCATCAGCCGCACCGGCGAGACGGCGATCGAATCGCTGGCCTCGGCCAGCCATCTCGACCAGGAACAGCTCGACCGCCGCATGGCGACGACGCCCAATGAGATGCTGCTGGGCGTGCCCGGTGTCGCGGCGCAGGCCGACGCCAGGCGCGTCAGCACCAGCATCAATATCCGCGGCTTGCAGGATTTCGGCCGCGTCGCGGTTATCGTCGACGGCGCACGGCAGAATTTCCAGCGCTCCGACCACGGCACGCAGTCGACCTTCTATATCGACCCGGAACTCGTCAAATCCGTCGACGTGATCCGTGGTCCTGTCGCCAACACCTACGGCTCGGGCGCCATCGGCGGCGTCGTCTTCTTCGATACCAAGGACGCCACGGACTTTCTCAAGCGGGACGAGACGTGGGCCGGTTCCGTCACGGGACGCTATGAGAGCAACGGCAAGGGCTGGACCACCAGCGCATCCGGCGCCTACCGCTTCAACGAGAACTGGGATGCGCTCGGCAACATAGTCTACCGCGACTACGACGACTACAAGGATGGCGGCGGTGACACCGTCAAGGGCACCGGCTTCGACGTGCTCAGTGGCCTGCTCAAGACCACCATCCGCCCGACCGACAACAGTGAACTGAAGCTCGGCTGGGTCGGCTCAAGCGACGGCTGGAACGAGATCAGCGGCGGCGTGCCCGTCAATGACGTCGACCTGAAGTCGAACACCTTCACCGCCCGCTACAACATTACGGATGAGGACAAGAGCTGGCTCGATCTCCATATCAACACCTCCTACAACAAGACCAATCTCGATCTGACCAGCCTCGTGCCTCTCAACCGGTTTGATCCGAGCACCGGCCTTCCAGTTGTTTTGCCGGCTGGCTCGACATCGACATTCGACATCGGCACGACCGGCATCGATATCTGGAACACATCCAGATACGAGACCGCGGGTATCGCGCACGAACTGACCTATGGCGGCGACTGGGCCGGCGATAACGTCAAGACTGGCGGCACGGCCGGCGGCGACAGTTTTTACACGCCCTCCGGTAAGCGGAACGTGTCAGGCGCCTATGTCCAGGACAAGCTCACCTGGGACTGGCTCGAAGTCATCGCCGGGCTGCGTTACGACAATTACAGCCTCAAGGATGACACACACGAAACGTCGGGGGACCGGTTGTCGCCGCGCATCACCGTCGGCGTCTCGCCTTTCGGCAGCGCCAGCCTTGCCGGCCTGCAATTCTACGGCACCTATGCGGAAGGATACCGGTCACCCTCCCTGTCGGAAACACTGATCAGCGGTCGCCATCCGGCGGGTGTCACCTTCCCGTTCCTGCCCAATCCCGATCTGCGGCCGGAAACCGGAAAGACCGTCGAATTCGGCGTCAACTACAAGCAGAATGACATCCTCGAAGCCGACGATGCGCTGCGCATCAAGGCAGCCTATTTCAACAACGATGTCGAAGACTACATCGATGGCGTTACCCTGTCGCGGTTTGACCCGACAGCCGGCTGCCCGAGCGGACCCGGTATCCCGATATGCTTCCAGTACCAGAATTTTGCCAAGGCCAAGATCGACGGCTTCGAACTTGAGGGCGTCTATGATGCGGGATGGGGCTATGCCGGGCTTTCGGCCTCAATCACCAATGGTCATACCATTTCCTACAGGGACGTTCGGGCCGATCTGCTGACCATCCCCTCATCCCAGGTCACCGCGCAGCTCGGCTTGCGCTTCCTCGAGGACAAGCTAACCGTGGGCGGCGAAGTGCAATACAATGGCAAGCCCAAGGGCAACCCGATCGCCGAGGACTACACGCTGGTCAATGCTTTTGCCAGCTACCAGGCGACGGACAATTTGAAGATTGATTTCCGCGCCGACAATCTGTTCGATGTCAAATACGCCAACCCGCTCAACCTGACCACGGCCGGCCAGCCGCCGCAGCCGGTCTTCGCGGCCTACGAGCCCGGCGTCACCCTGAAGCTGGCGGCGACGATGCGATTTGGAGGCTGATGACCATGACGAGCTTGATGACATCCCTTCGTCTGCTGACCTCGATGCTGGCGATGTCGCTTGCGATGGTTCCGGCGTGGGCACAAGAGTCCGCGCCGGTCCCCGCACTCACCCTAGAACTCAATGGTGCGCAACCTTCCGACAAGGGTTGCCGCCTGACGTTCGTGGTCAACAACAATCTCGGCGCCGACCTGTCCAAGGCTGCGTTCGAGATCGCCTTGTTCAACGAGGCAGGCGTCGTCGACCGGCTGACCGTGCTCGATTTCAAGGAATTGCCGGCGGGCAAGACCAAGGTGACGCGTTTCGATCTGGCCGGCACCGAGTGCTCGAAAGTCAGCCGCGTGCTGATCAACAGCGCGACCGAATGCACCGGTACCGGCGTCGAACCGAACGCCTGCATGCGCAAGCTGAAGACGGACACCAAGACCGGGATCGCTTTCGGAGTCTAAGGTGGGACTGCATCCCGCATTCCTGCAAAACAAAGCCGCGTGGCCAGCTGCCGGCGACTGCCGACTGCCGCTGCGAGCTAACGATCTTGATTTGACAATTCTGCTCTTGTCGCTGCAGGTCTCGCGGCGAGACATGCAGGATATCAGTCCCCTCCCCGAAGCCAGCGCCGAGCTGGCGATAGAGCCAACCGAGCCGCTCGCGCTACCGCGGCCATCGGCCTGGAACCGCAAGTGGACGGCGGCGATCGTCGTCTCCTGCCTGCTCCATGCCGCGGTGGCAGCGGCCTTTCTGATCTCCTCTACGGGGATCTCTAGTTTCCAAGGTGCCGAGCAGCCGGAAGGCAGTGATCAGTCGGGCACCAACGTGGTCGGCAGTGCGCTGGACAAGGACCCGACGACAATAAATGTTGCACTGGTGCCCAGCCCGCAACCGGCCAAACCACAGCCGGCAACGCCGCCCAAGCCGTCGCCGCCAACGGACCCTTCGCAACCCGCGAAGGACGCAGCAAAGCCGCTCAAGCCTTTGCCGGAACCTGCCAAACAGCAGACGGTGACGCCCGACATATTGGTGGCCGGCGCCCCTCGCCCCGATGACCAGAGCGTGGCTCCCAAGGCCGAAACGCCAGCGCAGCCGACCGTGCAGGCCGAGAGCGCCGAAGTGCCTGTCGCCGTTCCAGAGCAGCCACCGATCCCCAGCGCCAGGCCAACGTCGGCAGCTGCCCCTTCAAAGACGGCGGATGAGAAACGCGGCACGGCGAATGGCGAGGACCGGTCGGCGCAAGCAGCCAGCAAGGGCAAAAGGCAAAAAGAGGCAGGCACGGCCGCGGAAGACAACTACCGCGGCGATGTTTTTAGAAAACTCGGCAGCGTCAATCGCACCCTCCCGCCTTCCCTACAGCTGGCGGCACGCAACAATGCGGTTGTCACATTCGTCATAGGCAGGAAGGGCAACATAAACAAGTTGCGCATTCTGGAAACCTCAGGATCGGCGGCTTTCGATCAGGCAGCGCTTGGCATTGTCCGCAAGGCAGCCCCCTTCCCTCCGATTCCACCACAGGCAGCAAGCGCAAATTTGGAGTTCGAGACCGAAATCGGCCCATTTTGAATGTGCGCAGAACAAACGCTGCAGCCGCCAATCATCAACATCCGCACGAAAGGAACCGCCATGTACATCGCCATGAACCGCTTCAAGGTGCAGACCGGCTCGGAGAACGATTTCGAAGCCGTGTGGAAGAACCGCGATTCCAGCCTCGCTGAGATGAAGGGTTTTCGGGAATTCCACCTGCTGCGTGGCCCGGTCAACGAGACCGAAGGCTACACGCTGTTTGCGTCGCACACGGTGTGGGCGAGCCACGAGGATTTCATCGCCTGGACCAAGTCGGAGAATTTCCGCGCCGCCCATCGAAATGTCGGCACGACGAAGGTCCACTATCTCGGTCACCCCCAGTTCGAGGGTTTTTCGGTCGTCGAAGGCGCTTAAATACTGGCCGGGATCAAGCTCCGGCCAGCAAGCTCGCATTGCCGCCCGCGGCGGTGGTGTCGACGCAGACCGCGCGCTCATGCGCATAAGCCGCCGGGTTGAGCACCTCGGTGACCAGCGGCACGATCGGGCCGGAGCGGTCGGCGATGACCTTGCGCACGATGCGCGCGGCCTCGGACGTGCCGGAAAAAGCGACGACATCGACGCGTAGCGCGCGCGCCTCGACCGGATCCGGCCGGCCGTCGATGGCGGCCAGCGGCAGGCCCTTGCCGGTCAACGCGGAAAGGGCTGCCGGTGCACCCGGCGCAACGGCCAGAACGGCATTGCCGGCGGCGAGCGCCTGGATCGTCTGCGCCAGCAGCGTATCACCATCGGGACCGAGGCACAGCACCCGTCCGCGTGGCGAGAGCGAGAGCGTGTTGGCCTCGCCGGTCGGCCCGGGCAGGTCGATCTGGCCGAAATCGATGCCGGCGGCCGCACCTATGGCCGCAGCACCCTTGCCGCGCAGATGCTTCCTCAGAATGGCGATCCGGTCCGGACGCGTCGACCAGCCGCCAAGTGTGGGATCGGGCAGATTGTCGGCAAGCTCGGTCGCCGTGACCTTATGGCCATCCTGCAAATGGGTGCCAGCCTCCGGCCCTTTGCGGAACCGGCGGAGGTAGTGCGGGCCGCCGGCCTTCGGCCCGGTGCCTGAAAGCCCCTCGCCACCAAACGGCTGCGAGCCGACCACGGCGCCGATCTGGTTGCGGTTGACGTAGATGTTGCCGGCATGAATGCCGTCGACGAAATGCTGGACGCGACCCTCGATGCGGGTGTGCAGGCCGAAGGTCAGGCCATAGCCCTTGCGGTTGATGGCGGCGATGACCGCGTCGATCTCGTCGGCGTCGAACGTAGCGACATGCAGCACCGGCCCGAACACCTCGCGCTCCATGTCCTCGATACCCTTGACCCGGAAAACATGCGGCGCGACGAAGCGACCTTCCTTCGGCGCCTCGAGCTTGGCGAGGAGCCGGCCCTGCAGGCCCATTTTCGTGCAGTACTCGCGGATCGAGCTTTGCGCTTCGTCGTCGATGACAGGGCCGACATCGGTCGAAATCCGCCAGGGATCGCCGATGCTGAGCGCCTCCATGGCGCCCTTCAGCATCTCCAGCATCTTCTTCTCCACGTCCTTCTGCACATAGAGCACGCGCAGTGCCGAGCAACGCTGGCCGGCACTCTGGAAAGCCGAGGCGAGGATGTCGCGCACCGCCTGTTCGGGCAGCGCGGTGGAATCAACGATCATGGCGTTGAGGCCGCCCGTCTCGGCGATCAGCATGGCGTTGGGCGCGGCCGTCTCGGCCAGTTGCTTCTCGATCAGCTTGGCGACCTCGGTCGAGCCGGTAAAGCAGACGCCGGCGATGCGCGGATCTGATGTAAGCGGCCCGCCGACCGATGGGCCGTCGCCAGGGAGCAACTGGATGACGTCTTCCGGCACACCGGCCTCGCGCAGCAGCTCGACAGCCCGGAAGGCGATCAGCGGCGTCTGCTCGGCCGGCTTGGCGATGACCGAATTGCCGGTGACAAGTGCGGCCGCGATCTGGCCGGTGAAGATGGCGAGCGGGAAATTCCACGGCGAAATGCACACGATGGCGCCGCGCGCTTGCGTGCCCGCCTCCGCATTAGCCGCCTCGGTGGCGTAGTAGCGCAGGAAGTCGACCGCCTCGCGCACTTCGGCGACGCCGTCGGCCAGCGATTTGCCGGCCTCGCGGGTGGCGAGTGCAAAGAACTCGACGGCATTGGCTTCATAGAGATCGGCGGCACGGTTGAGGATGGCAGCGCGCTCGGCGACGGAACGTTTTGCCCATGCCGGCTGCGCTTCCACCGCAAAGCGCACGGCGGTCGCGACTTGCTTGGCGGCGGCTTCGCTGACCGTACCGACCACTTCGGAAGGCTTTGCTGGGTTGACTATGGGACGCTGCTTGCCGTAGCCGGCGGCACGGGTGATCGGCTTGGCATGCCAACGATCCGGCCCAGCGAAGGCCGCCCTGGCCTTGTCGATCGCCGCCAGCGTCACCGTGTCGGTGATGTCGAATCCTTTCGAATTGCGACGCCCGGCCCCAAAAATCTCGGAAGGCCGGGCAATCGCCGGATTGGCGGCCGGACCCTGGCTCTCGACCGTTTCGAGCGGATCGCGCGCAATGTCCTCCGGCTCGACGTCCTCGTCGGTCAGCTGGTGCACGAAGGAGGAATTGGCGCCGTTCTCCAGCAACCGGCGGACCAGATAGGCCAGCAGATCGGAATGCGCACCGACCGGCGCGTAGATGCGGCAGCGCGTGCCTTCGGACCGGCGCACCGTCTCGTGCAGCGCCTCGCCCATGCCGTGCAGGCGCTGGAACTCGAAGGAATCGCGATTATCCGCCATCGCCAAGATGGCGGCGACGGTGTGGGCATTGTGGGTGGCGAATTGCGGATAGATGCGGTCGGTCATCGATAGCAGCTTTTTCGCGCAAGCCATGTAGGAAACGTCGGTGTTGGTCTTGCGGGTGAAGACGGGATAGCCTGACAGTCCGAGCGTCTGCGCCCGCTTGATCTCGGTGTCCCAATAGGCACCCTTGACCAGCCGCACCATGATGTTGCGGTCGTATTTCCTGGCCAGCGCATAGAGCCAATCGATGGCGAAAGCCGCGCGTGGCCCATACGCCTGCACCACCACGCCGAAGCCGTTCCAGCCGGCGAGCTCCGGCTCGGCCAGCACCCGCTCGATGACGTCGAGCGACAGATCGAGGCGATCGGCCTCCTCGGCATCGATGTTGAGGCCCATACGCGAATGGCGCGCGGCAAGCGCCAGCGACAAGAGCCGCTCGGCCATCACAGGCAGCATCTCTTCCTTCTGCGCCACCTCGTAGCGAGGATGCAGCGCCGAAAGCTTGACCGAAATGCCGTGGTTCTGCCTGATGTCAGGACCGTTGGAGCCGGAATCGAGCGACGAAATCGCGTCGGCATAGGCCTTGTGATAGCGCAAGGCGTCGGCCTCGGTGCGGGCCGCCTCGCCCAGCATGTCGAAGGAATAGAGATAGCCCTTCTGCGTCATCGGCCGGCCGCGCTTGACGGCTTCCGTGATGGTGCGGCCGAGCACGAACTGCTCGCCCATCTCGCGCATGGCGGCGGCCACCGCCTTGCGGATGACCGGCTCGCCCAACCGCCGCACCATCGAGCGCAGCGTGCCCTCGATGCCGCCCTCGCCCTCATCGAGGACGCGGCCGGTCAGCATCAGCGCCCAGGTCGAGGCGTTGACGAAGATGGAGCTCGAACCGCCCGAATGCGCCGACCAGTCGTGCGGCGCGATCTTGTCGGCGATGAGGTCGTCCATCGTTTCGGTATCGGGCACGCGCAACAGTGCCTCGGCCAGGCACATCAGCGCGACGCCTTCCTTGGTGGAGAGACCATAGGCCGAGAGGAAGACTTCCATCAGCCGGGGATCGGACGAACCGCGCACCGCCCGCACCAGATCGGCGGCGCGGGCCGAGATCGCCTTGCGGTCTTTCCCGGAGAGCGCCGTCGCGTCGGCAAGCCGCTTCACGGCCTCGTCTTCATCGGGCAGGTAGTTGGCGCGGATCTGCTGGCGGATGGCATCGAGCGCTGGCATGGCGGTCCCATGGATCGAGCAAAGGGATCGGGGCCGGCGGTCACCGGACCGAATGGTGCAAGCTAGCACAGATGCGAATTTTCAATCGGTCCGAAGAAATCGACATTGCAGGTCATTCGATCTATCGTAGCAGCTCAAAACCGACATATGGACTGCATTTTCGATGACAGAAGACCAATTGGACCGCATCGACAGGAATATCCTGGCGGCGCTGGCAAGCGATGGCCGGCTTTCGATGTCAGAACTGGCGGCAAAGGTCGGCCTGTCGAAGACGCCGGTGCAGGCGCGGGTGAAGCGGCTGGAGAAGGACGGCTACATCAGGGGCTACCAGGCGATCATCGACCGCGAGCGCATGGGCGAAGGCCATGTTGCATTCGTCCAGGTGAAATTGTCCGACACCAGGTCCGCCGCGCTCGATGCCTTCAACCGATCCGTGCAAGCCGTGCCGGAAATCGAGCAGTGCCACATGATGGCGTCGAGCTTCGACTATCTGCTGAAAGTCCGCACCAGGGACATCGCCGCCTACCGCCGCGTCCTCGGCGAGCGCATCTCGGCCCTGCCCCATGTTGCCCAGACCTCGACCTTCGTGGCGATGGAGACGGTCAAGGATCGATGACCATGATCCCGAAAAGTAGAAGCCGGTTTTCGGACAAGATCATGGTCAAACAAAAAGAAAAATAGAGCCCCATCCCGATACATCGGGATGGATCGAACTCTAACTCACTCCGAAAGCGTCTTCAGGAAAGCCACCAGCGCCGCACGTTCACGATCCGACAGCCCCAGCGGATGAACTTCGGACGTACCCTCGACGCTGGGTGCAGCCTTGGCGTAGTGCGCCACGACCTCGTCGAGCGACGAAAACTGCCCGGCATGCATGTAGGGCGGCCGCGTTGCCGCACCGCGCAGCGACGGCGTCTTGTAGGCGCGCACCAACTCCGGCGCATTCTTGACCATGAAGCGCAGTTCGCCGCAGGCGGCAGCGTCGCCGTCGCGATAGGCGCCGAGGCAGTTGAACGGGTCGGCCTCGACTTGGTACACGGCATCGATACGGCCGCGATCCGGCGGCAGGCCCGCAACGGGTTGCACGCCGGTATTGTGAAAGCTGTTGTCGGTGAAGCGCGGGCCGTTGTGACAGGTCACGCAACTGGCCTTGCCGATGAACAGTTTAAGCCCAAGGATTTCTTGTTTGGAAAAGACAGCATCGCCCTTCGGCTCGGCACCGGTGGCGAGGTCCAGCGCAAAGCGGTCGAAGCGCGTTGGCGCGGGCGCGATCGAGCGTTCGAAGGCGGCAATCGCCTTGCCTATATTGGCAAAGACGCCGTTGACGGCGTCACGCTGCGGGCCGCTCATCGCGTTCCAGGCAGCCTTCTCGGCATCGTTTCCCAAAGGGCTAGCATCCAACGGCATACCGGAAAAGTCAGGCAGCGGCCCAAAAATGCGCTCATAGCGCTCGCCGAAGCGCGCCTTGATGTAATGCGCGTAGGCGGCGCGGTTTCCCGCCTGCTCCAGCGGATTTTCGAGCGGCGTCAACGCTTGCGCCCACAGGCTGTCGCGGCGGCCGTCCCAGAAGAACCAGGGATCGTGCGCAACGCCAGCCAGCGGCATGGTGCGCCGGCTGGTACGGCCGACCCCGACCGCCTGCGGCAGGTCGTCCTGGAACTGGCGGTCGATCTTGTGGCATGTCGAACAGGATATCGACCCGTCACCGCTCATGCCTTGGTCGAAGAACAGCGTCGAGCCGAGTGCGGCAGCCCCCGGCACGTCGGCAAAACGATTGGTGGTATCGGGCTTGAGCGCCGGCAGCGACGACAGCGCCAGCGAGGCGATGGTGGTCTTCTCGGCGTCGGAAAAATCCGGCTTCGTGCAACCGGTAAGGACAACGGCTACCATTAGCGCCAGAAAACGCGAACGCCGCCTCATGTCCTGCTCACAGCACCACGTTGAAGAGCACCGTGTCGGAGCCGGCGGTGGCCGAGATGGCGAAATGCAACTGCCACCAGCCGCTCATGGTGAACTTCACACCCTCGATTCGATAACGCCCGTCGCCGAGATAGTCGGTCGCCTGCGGGCTGGTCGGCAGGCCGTGACTGTGCAGTGGCATGCCGCCGGAAATCGCGATCGCGGCACCTTCCACCGGAACACCTGCCTTTGTCTTCAAGGTCAGCAGCCAGGATTGCAGTTCGCCCTGCCGCACGACACCTCGCTCCGGCGCGAAGCTGGCTACGAACAGCGCGTTGGCGGTGTTCTTCGTCCGCGAGACATCCGGGCCGGCAGGCAGCGACGACCGCGGCGCCGTCAGGAAGACGACCGCGAGAATGCCGACCAGCAAGGCAGCCAGACCAAGACCCGCCAGAAGATAACGCCATATCGATGCCAAACCGGTTCCTCTTCCGCAGACAACGCTCTGCCGAACGGATCGCATCCCGCCAGCCTGTGGGAAAACGCTGTGGCGGAAAAAACCCTGCTTGCCAAGCATGGCGCTGCCGGTGGCAAAAAGCTACAGCACCGAGATCACTGGAGGATTGTAGATGGCGGGAACCGGCGTCGCCTCGATCGGCGAATGCATGCTCGAACTGTCGGGCCAGACGGGACCGAACTGGCGCATGGGCTTTGCCGGCGACACGTTCAACACGCTGTGGGCGCTGCATGCACTGAGCGCTGAGCGGCCGGCAACCTATGTCTCGGCCTTCGGCGACGATCCATTCTCGCAAGGCCAGATCGATTTCTTCGCTGAAAACGGCATCGGCATCGGCTCCAGCCCGCTCATAGCGGGCGCGCGGCCCGGCCTCTATGCCATCACGCTGACGGGAGCCGAACGTTCCTTCACCTATTGGCGTGGCGACGCCGCCGCGCGGCAGCTTGCCTCGGACCCGGCCGCATTATCGAAAAACCTGGAAAATCAGGCACTTGTCTATTTTTCCGGAATCACTTTGGCAATTCTGGACGAAGCCTCGCGCGCTGCGTTGCTGGCCGCCGTCGCCAAGGCTCGTTCGGCTGGTTCACTTGTCGCCTTCGACCCCAACTACCGGCCACGGCTCTGGCGCAATCGCGAGGATGCGAAGGCAGCGATCGTCGAAGCCCTTGCCGTCACTGATATCGCATTACCAACCTTTCCCGACGAGCAGATGCTGTTTGAGGATGCAACGCCGCAAGTGACCGCTAAGCGGATCGGGCAAATCGTCGGCGAGGTCGTCGTCAAGAATGGCGAAGCGCCGGCACTGATTGCCCAAGCAGGAACGCTGCGCGAAGTCCCGGCAATCCATGTCGCCGCTCCCGCCGATACGACGGGCGCCGGCGATTCCTTCAACGGCGGCTATCTTGCGGCTCGACTTGCCGGCCACGACCCGCTTGAAGCAGCTCGCCGTGCGCATCGCGTCGCCGCCGCCGTGGTGCAGGTGCGCGGCGCGCTGGCGCCGTTCGAGACGCTGCGCGCGGCCTTCGCCGGCTAAAGTCTGTTGCGATTCAGGGCAGGCGGCTTCACCTGAACATTGGCAGGCCTCAGGGCAGACGGAATCTGTATTCCGTCACGTGGTGGTAGATCGCGCCCGGCCACAGGGTCGCCTGCGGGAAATAAGGCCGGTTCGGCGCGTCCGGCCAAATCTGCGGCTCCAGGCAGAAGCCGCAAAAAGCCTTGTAGTCGCGGCCTTCCAACCCGGTGCGCGGCGTCACATACTGGCCGGTATAGAGCTGGACGCCCGGCTCAGTGGTCCAGACCTCCATCTCGACACCGGAACTGGCGCCTTGCGCCCATGCCGCCTGCTTGAGCGGCCCGCGTGCTGAAGCGAGGCAGAAATTCTGGTCGTAGGGCAGCTGTTCGCCCTCGGTCTCCATGCGCAGCGGCCGCGCCTGGCGGAAATCGAACGGCGTGCCGTCAACCGGCTTGACCACCCCGGTCGGGATCATGTCGCCATCGACCGGCAGATAGGCGCCGGCATTCAACATCATCCTGTGGTCGAGAATGTCTCCGGCGCCGCCATCATCGAGGTTGAAGTAGGAATGCTGGGTGAGATTGCACAGCGTCGGCTCCTCACAGGTGGCTGTCAGCTCGACGCTGAGCGTGCCGGGGATCTTCAACCGGTAGGTGCAGGTGACATCAAGCGCGCCGGGAAAACCCATCGCGCCGTCGGGATCATGCAGGGTCAGCGTGACGAAATCCCTGCCATGCAAGGAAACCGTCCACGGCCGGTGGGAGTAACCTTGCGAGCCGCCATGCAGCGTATGCTTGTCGAGGAAGTTTTGCTCGGTCTGGTAGCGGCTGCCGCCAATGGTGAAACGGCCGTCGCGGATGCGGTTGGCGTAGCGACCGACGACCGCACCGAAGAACGCCGTATCCGTCTCGTAGCCTTCGAGACTGTCATAGCCGAGCACCAGCGGCGCATCGTGCCCGGTCAGGCGCAGATCCTGGATGATCGCGCCCAGACCGATGATGTTGGCTGTGATGCCGCCGCCCCTGATCGTGAAGCGACGCACCTGCTCGCCAGCCTGCGTCGTGCCGAAAACCTCGCCGTCCTTCATCGCCATGCCCGTAAATGCCAGTTGATCCAGAAGACTTCGGCTGGTTTTCCCATGAGAGATGGGCAGGCTATCGGCCTCCCCATCTCCGGGATAGAATATCAGAGGCCGAGGCCGCCGATGCAGACATATTTGGTATCGAGGTAATCTTCGATGCCCTGATGTCCGCCTTCCTTGCCGAGGCCGGATTCCTTGACGCCGCCGAAGGGTGCCTCCGGCGTGGTGATGAGGCCTTCGTTGACGCCGACCATGCCGTATTTCAGCCCTTCCATGACGCGGAAGGCGCGGCCGAGATCGCCTGTGTAGAAGTAGCAGGCGAGGCCGAATTCGGTGTCGTTGGCGAGCGCTATCGCTTCCTCTTCGGTCTCGAACTTGAACACCGGCGCCACCGGGCCAAAGATCTCTTCCTTCATGAAGCGCATCTTGGGTGTCGCGTTGGCGATGACGGTCGGCTGGAAGAACGAGCCGCCGAGCGCATGGCGCTTGCCGCCGGCAACGATCTTGCCGCCCTTGGATGTGGCGTCGGCGATCAGTTCTTCGACCTTCTCGACCGCCTTCTCGTCGATCAGCGGCCCCTGCTGCACGCCGTCCTCGAGGCCGGAGCCGACCTTCAGCCCATTGCTGGCGGCAGCGAGCTTCTCGACGAACTTGTCATAGACACCAGCCTGGACAAGGAAGCGGTTGGTGCAGACGCAGGTCTGGCCGGAATTGCGATACTTGGCGGTGATCGCACCGGCGACCGCACGCTCGAGGTCGGCGTCATCGAAGACAATGAACGGCGCGTTGCCACCGAGCTCCATCGAAACTTTCTTGACGGTGACCGACGACTTCTGGATGAGAAGCTTGCCGACTTCGGTCGATCCGGTGAAGGTGATCTTCGACACCAGCGGATTGGCGCAGATCTCGTCGCCGATCTCGCTTGCCGAACCGGTCAGGATGTTGACGACGCCCTTGGGGAAGCCGACCTCCTCTGCGAGCGCACCCCAGGCGAGGCCCGAATATGGCGTCTGCGAGGCCGGCTTGACCACTGCGGTGCAGCCGGCGGCGAGCGCCGGGCCGAGCTTGCGGGCCAGCATCGAGGACGGGAAATTCCACGGCGTGATGGCGGCGATGACGCCGACCGGCTCCTTGGTCACCAGGATGCGGCGGTCCGCCCATGGCGAAGGTACGACATCGCCATAGGTGCGGCGACCTTCCTCGGCGAACCACAATATGTAGGCCGCGGCGGAGCCGATCTCGCCCTTCGATTCGAACAGCGACTTGCCCTGTTCGATGGTCAGCAGTTCGGCCAGCACGTCCTGATTGTCCATCATTGCGTCATGCAGCTTGCGCAGCAGCTTCGAGCGCTCGAGCGCGGTCGTCTTGCGCCAGGTCTTGAAAGCTTCCGCGGCGGCTGCGATGGCGCGGCGGGTTTCGGCTTTGCCCGACTTCGGCACGGTGCCGATCTTGAGGCCGGTGGCCGGGTTGTTGACGTCAACCGTCTGGCCGCTGTCGGCCTGCACCCATTCGCCATTGATGAGATTGGCCTGCCGCATGAAATGGCTGGTTTTCTGAAGCATGGTCTATCCTCCGTTCGGCGCGCTGACGGCCGGTCTGTGAAATCTTCGGTGAGCGTGCGCCATGGACTGAAGCCGGCACGCCGGAGCCACTGCTCTTTACCGAGGGCAAGGCCCGCAAGCAATCGCAAGATGGCATATAGGGGTTGGACCAGCCCGAGGCGAGAGCAGGCCGGACATATGCCGTGCCGATCGCTGGCCGCACCATCTGGCTATCGACATATCCTATCCGAAAACGTGGAGCACCACCGTCAGCCAGAAGGCGGTTGTAACAACCGCGCTCGCCGTGGCGATTGTCATCTGGTTCGACGCCAGCGCCTGGCCGGTGTTGAACTGCACGGCGATGAGATAGGAATTGATGCCGGATGGTAGCGCCGCCACCACCACCGCCACTTTGGCCGTCAATGGCGGCAGGCCAAGCAGCCAGACCAGACCGAGAACCAGAGCCGGCATCAGGAACAATTTCAGCACCGAAAGCGCCAGAGCCGGCCGGACATTGCCGGAGATACCGAAGCGGCGCAGGCTGAGGCCCATGGCAAACAGCGCCACCGGTCCTGCCGTGTCAGCCAGCGCATCGACCAGCCGCGTGGCAAGGTTCGGCAGCGGCGCGCCGGTTAGGCGCCATGCCAGCCCGGCCAGGATGCCGATGATCAGGGGATTGGTGAACAGTCTTCTCAGAAAGCTCTGGATGATGCGCAGCGGGTGTACGGGCTCGCTGCCACCGCGGCCAAATATCTCGAACATGATGATCGACGCCATCATCATGGTCGGCAGATGCACGGAAACGAGCAGCGACAGCACTTCGAATCCGCTGGACCCGAATACGCCGAGAACGAAGGGAATGCCCAGCAACACCACATTCGAGAAGGACGACGACACTCCACCGACGATGCCTGTGCGTGCGTCCCGCCCGAAGATTCGCGTCGTCACCAGATGGCCGGCAGCCCATGTCATTGCAACCGCGGTGAAGTAAGCGCCCCACAGCGACCATGGCGCCACGCCATGGAAATCGGAATTCACCATCGTCCGAAACAGCAGCAGCGGCATCGCCACGTTGATGGCGAATTCGGAGATGCCGTCCCCGCTGGCCGGCTTCAGATAGCCGGTGAGCCCGGTGAGATAGCCGAGCGCGACGAGGCTGAAGACGAAAAGAACGGTTTCGGTGAGCGGCGACATTTTTCAGGGATAGGCGAGCCACGGCCGCGGCGCAATCGCGCCCGAATTTGATCATGCCCTAATTTGATCATGGCCAAATTTGATCATGGTCCATTGGCAGCGTTATAGAGGGCTTGGATCATCAGGACGGATGCGAACGACAAATGACCTTTGTCGAAACCTCGAAGCTTAATCTTTTGCGGCGGGCATGGCTGACGGCTTTCATCGCCGCACTGCTTTGCCTTGCCGCGAGCGCGCTTGCAGTTGCCGAGACAAAAAGCCTCAAGGGCGTGGCGCTGATCATCGGCCAGTCGAATTACCTGCACATCGACGCCCTGCCCAACCCCGCCAACGACGCCCGCGACATGGCCAAGATGCTGACCGACCTTGGCTTCGACGCCCGCAGCGTCACCGACCGCGACGCCACCAAGCTGAAGCGCGACCTGGAGCGGTTCACCGAAGATGCCGACGGCGCCGATGTCGCCTTCATCTACTACTCCGGTCATGGCATCGAGGCCGGCGGCGAAAACTATCTGGTTCCGGTCGATGCCGACGTCCCGTCGCTGAAGGATGCCGACGCTGCTTTGGTGCCTATTTCCGCCGCCATGGACGCGTTGAAGAAGACCGTGCCGGTGACGATCGTGCTGCTCGACGCCTGCCGCACCAACCCGTTCCCACAGGACGCCGTGGTGCGGCGCTCACCGACCGCTTCCGCCTCGCCCATAGGCGCCGGCGGGTTGGAGCCGGTGCGCGGCGCGAAGGCGCTCGGCAATGCGCCGGCGGCCGACGCGAGCCTGGGTACGGTGGTCGGCTTTGCCGCAGAACCGGGTCGTCCAGCGCTCGATGGCGCCGCCGGCGAAAACAGCCCTTATGCGTCCGCTTTGCTGCGCCACCTCGCGGCGATGAAGGGTACCGAGTTCGGCTCGGTCATGCGCATGGTGACCGAGGAGGTCTATCTCGACACAAAGGCAAAGCAGCGCCCCTGGGTCAATGAAAGCTTGCGCCGGCTGCTCTATTTCGGCGTCGCGCCGGCGGAGCCTACCGGCGACGACGGGCTGATCACCGGCGAAAGGCGCCAACTCCTGCTGACGATTTCCGACCTGCCCGACCCGAAACGGGCGCAGGTGGAACTGGCCTCGCTGCAGGAAGGCGTGCCGCTCGATGCGCTTTATGGCGTGCTGAAAGCGCTCGGCACGGAAAATATCCCGGAAGATCCGACCGACCTGCAAAAGGTGCTCGACGCCCAGGCCGAGCGCCTGAAGAAGATGATGTCCGAGCGTGCAGCGCTTCGCACCGACGACCCAGAGATCAAACGGCTTGTCGCCTCCGCCGACAAGGCCATCGGCCAGGGCGCCATTGTGACAGCGCGCAAATTCCTCGACGATGCGGTCGGCCGGGTCGAACAGACCAACGATGCGGTCGATGAGGCCGAAGATCTCGTCAAGCAGAAGCGTCTTGCCGATGCCGCGATCTATGCGAGGCGGGCCGATGCCTCTGGCCTGGTGTTCGACTACAAATCCGCAGCCGGCGACTACGCCAAGGCGTTTTCGCTGGCCGAAAAATGGGACGACAAGCTGCGCTGGAACTACAAGAACCAGGAAGCCGAGGCGTTGAACGCCTACGGCTACGCCACCGGCGACCTCGATGCGCTGCAGCACTCCATCGAGGCCTATCGCACTATCCTGAACTTCATCCCAAATGGCGAACAAAACCGCGACTGGGCCATCACTCGTAACAACATGGCGGTGGTGCTGCAGACCATCGGCGAGCGCGAGACGGAGACCGCGCGCCTTGAAGAGGCAGCGCGGATCTTTCGCGATTCCCTTGTCGTGTTCGAGCGCGTGAAGGACGATCTCAACTGGGCCGCCGCGCAGAACAATCTGGCCAATGTGCTGTTGAAGATCGGCGAACGCGAGAGCGACCCGAAGCGCCTGAACGAGGCGGTGGTGGCGATGCGCGCGACGCTCCAGAAACGCCCGCGCGAAAAAGTGCCGCTCGACTGGGCCGCTTCGCAGAACAATCTCGGCCTGGCGCTCTATGCGCTTTCCGAGCGCGAGGCCGCCGGCGAACATCTGACGCAAGCCGACGCGGCCTACCGGCTGGCACTTGAGGAATACACACGCGAAAAGGCGCCGGTTGAATGGGCGATGGTCGAGAACAATCTCGGCAACACGCTGGTGTCGCTCGGCATTCAGCTCAACGACAAGGCGAAGATAAACGAGGCGGCCAACGCGTTCCGTGCCGCGCTTGAAGTGCGAACCCGTGAAACCTTCCCCGTCTCATGGGCGACCAGCAGGCTCAACCTCGGCAACGCGCTGAGCGGTGTCGCCCGTTTCGATATGGGCACCGGCGCGCTTGAAGAGGCCGCGGCCGCCTATGATGATGCACTGACGGTCTTTACCCGGCAGCGTTTCCCGATGGACTGGGCGTCGGCGCAGAACAATCTCGGTTCGATCTACCAGACGCTTGGCCAGCGCACCCGCGACGCGGCCAAGCTGGAGCAGTCGGCCGCGGCCTTCCGGGCGGCCCGGCAGGTCTATGTCAGACGGAAATTCCCTCTCGACTGGGCAATGAGCCACTACAATCTCGGTAACACGCTGCAGCTCCTCGGCGGCGTCACCGACAAGCCGCAACATTATGGTGAAGCCATTGCCGCCTACCGCGATGCGTTGCGCGAGTACAAGCGCGAGACGAACCCCCGCCAATGGGCGCTGGCCCAGGCCGGCCTCGGCTCGACGCTGCACTGGCTGAGCATGAGCAATGCCGACTCCAGGACGCTGCTTGAGTCCATAGCGGCCCGCCGGGCAGCCCTCGAAGTACTCACCGTCGACGCGGCACCAGTCGACTGGGCCAACGCCCAGAACGGCATCGGCATGAGCCTGCTCAACCTCGGCAATCTCGAACGCACCGGCAAATACCTCGGTGATGCCGAGGCCGCCTTCGCGGCCACGCTGAAGGTATTCACCAGGGAAAGCCTGCCCATGCAATGGGCCTTCGCGCAGAACAATCTCGGTGACGTCAGCTGGAACCGGGCCAGCTATGGTGGCGGCAAGGCCGAATATCAAAAGGCGATCGGATTCTTCGAGAACGCCAAGCAGGGCTTTACCGAAGCCGGCTACACGATCCCCATCCCGCTGACCGACCAGAAGATCGATCTGGTGAAGAAGCAGATGGCGAAGAAGTAGGTCTACGCATCCCGCCGACCGCGCCTTGTCTTTCGGCCGGCTTTACCGTCCCTATATGTCCGGTCACCGGAACCCATTGCCGGGAACCGGAGAAGGATAGCGGATGATTCGATTTCTCTTGGCGTTGCTCCTGCTTGTTGTCCCCGGCGTGGCGCACGCCACGGATGCAGGCTGGGCGCTGCTGCGCGATGGCGGGCATGTCGTGCTGCTGCGTCATGCCATGGTCACCGGCACCACCGATCCGGCCAATTTCGACATCGACAGCTGCGCCACCCAGATGAACCTGTCGGCGCGCGGCAAGCAGCAGGCAAGCAAGATCGGCGCTCTGTTCGCCGCTCGGGCGGCACCGATCGAGCGCGTGCTGTCCAGCCGCTATTGCCGCTGCCTCGAAACCGCGCGCATCGCCTTCGAGGCCGAGCCGGAGCTGTTTGCGCCGCTTGATCTCCTGAAGAGCGATCCGGCCGAGAAGGCAGCACAACTCGACGCGATCATGAAGGAGATCCGCGCCTATTCCGGTTCCGACAATCTGGTCATGGTCACCCATCTGGAAGACATCGTGGCGCTGACCGGCATCTCGCCGCGCGAAGGCGAGGCCGTGGTCGTGGAGCCGCAGGGCGATGGCCTGCGCGTGCTCGGCCGCGTCACCTTCTGAGCGCCCTGCGCGCGATCGCTGACGTCGAAAGCGGTGTTGCCGAAATGCCACCGCCGCAAGAAGCCGTAAATCCGCCACGACAATGCCGCTTGCGACAACCCGTCGCAGGGGCTATAGGCGCGCTCCCGGTCACGAGAACCGAAGTGAGCACAACGGTTGGAGCTTTCGCCTCCGCCCGTGCAGGCGGCATTGCCGCCCTGTATACGGCGCCGCATTGGGGATTGGGATCGCGGATGTAGCTCAACTGGGAGAGCGCCGGATTTTGTCCGGAGGTTGTGGGTCCGAGTCCCGTCGTCTGCACCACGGATAGCTCAGCTGGAAGAGCATCAGATTGTTAATCTGACTGTCGAAGGTTCGATTCCTTCTCCATTGGCCTCCAAGCCATCCGAAAAACGGTCCGGGGACTGGAATGCGAAAGACTGGACGGATGGCCCAAGCCCTCGGGCGCGGATCATCCCAAGCGTCTTTTGCCATCGGCTCGCGGCCAGGCCCGCGGTGACGATCAAGGCGCAGTGTCGCCGGCAAAGGAAGCTTCGGCCTCCGGCGCCCGCTTCGCTGCCCCGCGATCCGCTCCCGAAGGCCCGCCACGGATTGATGCCACCAGTCCCCGGATCATTCGTGCCCGGACGATGACGCAAGACGATGATGTGAAACGAGAAACGAAAGGAACGATCGACGCATGACTTGACCCCTCGCATGGGGCCATGCCCGACAGGAGTGAAACAATGACAATTCTCGACAAGGTTCTTGGACGCGAGCGCGTCCTCGTAAAGGAAAACGAACGTGCCCTCACCCTCCACAAGGGTGAGATCAAGACTGTCCTGCTGCCGGGCGAACATTGGCTCGCCAACCGGCGCGGCAGCCTTGAAGTGTCCCGGCACGATCTGAAGAACCCGGAATTCGTTTCGGCATACGAGAAGGCGTTGTTCGACAAGCTCCCGGATGTGGCCGCGCGTCATTTCACCGTCGTTCGCACCGGGCGCACGGATGTCGCCATTATCGAGCGTGACGGCAATCTGCACGCCGTTCTGGCGCCGGACCGCAAGCTCGTGCTGTGGACGGATGCCGGTCCGTGGAAGGTGACGCTGATCGACACATCGGTCGATCTCGCCATCGATGCGGCGGTCATGCGCCGGCTCGGCCAGGCCCGGAAGGCGGAATTGATGTCCGTCCATCCGGTCGTCGACGGTCAGGCCGGACTACTGTTCATCGACGGCGTCCTGGTCAGGACGCTGACGGCGGGCGTGCATGGCTTCTGGAACGTCGGACGCATGGTGCAGATCAAGGTCGTCGACCTCAAGCGCCAGTCGCTCGACGTTGCCGGGCAGGAAGTGCTGACCAAGGATCGCGTGACGATCCGCGTCAACATCGCAGCCGAATACCGGGTCGTCGATCCTGTCAAGGCGGTGAGCATGGTGAAGGACTTCTCCGAAGCCCTTTACCGCGCCCTGCAGTACGCCTTCCGCAAGACCCTTGGCGCGCTGACACTCGATCAGATCCTTGAAAAGAAGGTGACGATCGACGAGGAAGCCGCTGGCAAGGTCCGCGCCGATATGGCCGAGATCGGGGTGGAGGTCAGCGATATCGCCCTCAAGGATGTCATCCTGCCGGGCGAGATGCGCGAGATCCTCAACCAGGTGGTGTCGGCCGAAAAGCAGGCCGAGGCCAACATCATCCGTCGCCGCGAGGAGACGAACGCGACGCGTTCCCTCCTCAACACGGCCAGGGTGATGGCGGAAAACCCGGTGATGCTGCGGTTGAAGGAGCTTGAGGCTCTGGAAACCATCGCCGGCAAGGTCGAGCGGCTGACCGTCCACAACGGAACGGGCGGGCTGCTGAACGACCTGGTCAAGCTCCGCGACAGCTGATGCATGTCGCCCAAAGTGGTTCCGGTTTTGGGAAAACGACATGCCTCGAAACAAAGGCTGACGTAGCGTCAACAAGAAGGGCCCCCGGGTAAACCGGCGGCCTTCTTGCGTTTTCCGGACACCCTACCCATCTGCGCCCGGCGTATCAGGCCTTTTCCTGCCGGGAAAAACCGATTAGACAGCGCCCAAACCAGATGCGGACAGATTCCGCCCGCAACCGAAGGAAAAGCCCCTTGTCCACCACGTTCGACAAAGTCGCCAAGATCATTGCCGACACCAGCGAGATCGATATCGAAACCATCACGCCCGAGAGCCACACGATCGACGATCTCGGCATCGACAGCCTCGATTTCCTCGACATCGTCTTCGCCATCGACAAGGAATTCGGCATCAAGGTGCCGCTGGAAAAGTGGACCCAGGAAGTTAACGACGGCAAGGCTTCGACCGACGATTACTTCGTCATGAAGAACCTGTGCGCCAAGATCGACGCACTGGTTGCCGCCAAGACCGCCTGACTTCGGTTGAGCGCGCGATCTTGACGCGCCCTGCCGCCTGACCCACAAAGCCGCTCATGAGCAGCCCCCGCGACGTCGTCATCACTGGTATCGGCCTTGTCTCCTCGCTGGGGGAAGGTCCGGACGCCCATTGGCAGAAGCTCGCGCAGCCGGGCCTGGAACCGGTGCTCGAAGCGGCGCGCTTTGCACCCTATACCGTTCATCCATTGCCGGAGATCGACTGGAACCTGCAGATCGCCAAACGCGGCGATCAGCGCCAGATGGAAACCTGGCAGAGGCTCGGCACCTATGCCGCAGGCCTGGCGCTGGACGACGCCGGCATCAAGGGCAATGACGAACTCTGCACGACCATGGACATGGTTGTGGCCGCAGGCGGCGGCGAACGCGACGAGGCGGTCGATGCCGCCATTCTCGCCGCTTCGGAAAGCCGCAACGACCGCGATGTGCTGCTCAACGAGAAATTGACCACCGAATTGCGGCCGACACTGTTCCTGGCCCAGCTTTCCAATCTGCTCGCCGGCAACATCTCCATCGTCCACAAGGTGACGGGCTCATCCAGAACCTTCATGGGTGAGGAAGGTGCCGGTGTCGCCGCCGTCGAGACGGCAGCCGCGCGCATCCGCTCCGGCCAGTCGACGCACATCCTGGTCGGCGGTGCCTTCCAGACCGAACATTCCGACATGCTGCTCGGCTATGAACTCGCCGGCTATTTGCATCGCGGCCCGTGGAAGCCGGTCTGGCAAAGACAGGGGGCTGAGGGCGGCGGCGTCGTGACTGGATCCGGCGGTGCCTTCCTGGTGCTGGAGCAGCGCGAACACGCGACAAGCCGCGGACGAAAGATTTATGCCGAGCTTGGGCCGGTCGTCTCCGGCCGCGCCAGGCGCCCACGGGGAGAACTCGACACCGAGATCGCCGCACTGCTCAAGCAGGCTGCAATGCCGAACGGCAAATTACTGGCCCTGTCGGGCGCGTCAGGCGCCCATATGGCAACCATCGCCGAGAAAGCAGCGCTCGACGCCAATCCGGCGATTGCCGCGCGCGGCTTCTCGACGCTGACCGGGCACATGAAGGAAGCACAGTTTCCCTTCGCCGTGGCACTGGCGGCGCTGGCCGTCGATCGCAAGGCCGCCTACCCCGTTTTTGACGCCGCAGCCGAGAAGCCGTTCGAAGGGGTTCCCGCAACCGTCCTTGCAACGGCGATCGGCTATCACCAATTCGAGGGCATGGCGCTGATCAACGCCGCCTGAGGCGGTGTTCCACGATCCATGCTGCAACGATAAACGCTCGAGGGCTCCCGCATGGCCAATCTGAACGATCATATGGGCAGGCCGATCGTCGCCGTCACCGGCATCGGCGTGGTGACCTCGCTTGGCGTCGGCAAGGCCGACAATTGGGCGGCGCTGACCTCGGGCAAGTCGGGCATCCACCCGATCACCCGTTTTCCGGTCGATCATCTCAACACCCGCATCTCCGGCATGGTCGACTTCCTGCCATCGAGCTCGAAGGGCTCCAGCCACCTCACCTATGAACTGGCGGAAACCGCCGCGCGTGAGGCCGTGGCCGAATCCGGCCTCGATTCCGGTGATTTCGGTGGTCCTCTCTTCCTCGCTTCACCGCCGGTCGAACTCGACTGGCACGACCGCTTCGCGCTCTACAATTCCAACAAACTGGACTCCGGCGGCGAACGGCTGCTGCGGGTGGCGCGCGGATTGAAGGAACTAGACATTTTCGAGACCACGCAGTTCGGCTCGATCGCCGACCGGCTTGCCGACCGTTTCGGCACACGCGGGCTGCCGATCACGCTGTCGACCGCTTGCGCTTCCGGCGCCACCGCCATCCAGCTCGGTGTCGAGGCGATCCGCCGCGGCGAATGCGACCGGGCGCTGTCGATCGGCGCCGACGGTTCGGCAACCGCCGAGGCGCTGATCCGCTTCTCGCTGCTGTCGGCGCTGTCGACCCACAACGACATTCCCGAAAAGGCGTCAAAACCCTTCTCCAAGGAGCGCGACGGCTTTGTGCTGGCCGAGGGCTCCGGCGCTCTCGTGCTGGAATCGCTGGAAGCCGCGATGGCGCGCGGCGCCACGATTCTTGGCATCCTGCGCGGCTGCGGCGAAAAGGCGGACGATTTCCACCGCACCCGCTCGAAGCCGGACGCTTCGCCGGCGATCGCGGCGGTCCGTGCTGTGCTTGCCGATGCCGGCTTGAGCGAAGACGAGATCGACTACGTGAACGCTCACGGCACTTCGACGCCCGAAAACGACAAGATGGAGCATCTGTCGCTGTCGACCGTGTTCGGCGAGCGGATCGGCTCGATGCCGGTCTCGTCGAACAAATCGATGATCGGCCACACGCTGTCGGCCGCCGGCGCGGTCGAGGCGGCGTTCTCGCTGATGACGATGCGCGAAAGCGTCATTCCGCCGACCATCAACTATGACAATCCCGACCCCGCGATCGTGCTCGACGTGGTGCCGAACAAGAAGCGCAATGCCGAGGTCCGCACCGTTCTGTCGAACTCCTTCGGCTTCGGCGGCCAGAACACTTGCCTTGTCATGGCGCGGGAACCGGTCTAAGCGACCTTTTTCAGCCAGACCGAAACCGACAGGCCCAATGCGCGCATTGCAACTTATCGAGGACCGCCGTCTTGAAACGGTGGACCTGCCGCCCCCCTCACCGCCGGCACTTGGCGAAGTCACGCTGCGCATCAAGGCGGTGGCGCTGAACCATATCGACGTCTGGGGCTGGCGCGGCATGGCCTTCGCCAAGCGCAAGCTGCCTCTGGTCGTCGGCGCCGAAGCCTCCGGCGAGGTCGAGGCGGTAGGCCCCGGCGTTTCCAGCCTGCTGCCCGGACAATTGGTATCGATCTACGGCGCGCGCACCTGCGGCCTCTGCCGAGCCTGCCGCGAAGGCCGCGACAACCTCTGTGAACATGTTTCGGGTGTGCACGGTTTCCATCTCGACGGTTTCGCGCAAGAGAAAATCAACCTGCCGGCTCGCCTGCTGGTCCCTGCCCCGCCCGGCGTGACCGACATCGGCGCGGCGGTCGCGCCCGTCACCTTCGGCACGGTCGAGCACATGCTATTCGACAACGCCAGGCTACAGCCCGGCGAGACGATCCTTATCCATGCCGGCGGATCCGGCATCGGCTCGGCGGCCATCCAGCTGGCCAAGCGGATGGGCTGCACCATCATCACCACGGTCGGCTCCAACGACAAGATCGACAAGGCCAAGGCGCTCGGCGCCGACCATGTCATCAACTACCGCGACGACCGTTTCGAGGGCGTCGTGCGCAAGCTGACCAAGAAGAAGGGCGTCGATGTCGTCTTCGAACATGTCGGCGCCGACACTTTTGCCGCCTCGATGTTGTGCCTGAAGCGTGGCGGCCGCCTGGTGACCTGCGGTTCGACTTCCGGCGTGTCGACGCAGATCAACCTCATGCAGCTGTTCCAGCAGCAATTGAAACTGCTTGGCTCCTTTGGCTGCCGCATGGAGAACATGGCAAACGCCATGCAGAAAATGGCGGCGGGACAGGTCGCACCTGTCATCGACACCGAAGTCGACTTCGACGGTATAGATGCCGCGCTGAAGCGCATGGAAGGCCGCGACGTGTTCGGCAAGATCATCCTGCGCGTCGGCTAGAGCCTTGACCTCTGTGTTCAAGAAGTTCCGCCGGGATCTAAAATTTCGTTACGGCAGGCAACTGCGCCAGCTCAATTACTGGCTGGTGGCGCGGGCGGCTATGATGATCATCTCGGTCCTGCGTCTGCTGCCGGCCGACAGTGCGCTGAATTTCGCCGACCGCGTCGCACGCCTGGTCGGCCCCCGGGTGGGACGCCATCAGGTTGCCGTCGACAATCTGCGCAAGGCCTATCCGGAAAAGAGCGAAGCCGAGATCCAGGCGATCGCCTCCGACATGTGGGGCAACATGGCCCGTCTTGCCGCGGAATACATCTTTCTCGACGCCCTCTTCGACTATGACCCCACGGCCATCAAGCCCGCCCGCATCGAGGTCAAAGGAGCGGACCACTTCGTCGAAATCGCTGGCGAACAGAAGCCGCACATCGTCTTTACCGGCCATCTCGGCAATTTCGAATTGCTGCCGGTGGCGGCGGCGACCTTCGGCATGAACATCACGGCGCTGTTTCGGCCGCCCAACAATCCTTATCTTGCCGACTACATCCTCTCGACGCGCCGCTCGACCATGGGCTCGTTGCTGCCATCGATGGCCGGTGCTTCATTCGCCTTGGCCGGGGTCCTGGAGAACGGCGGCAACATCGGCATCCTTGTCGACCAGAAATTCTCCAATGGACTGGATACGACGTTCTTCGGCCGTCCGTGCCAGAGCAATCGGGTGCTGGCCACCCTTGCCCGTCACTATGACTGCGACGTCTATCCGGCGCGCTGCATCAGGCTGCCAGGCAACCGCTTCCGGCTCGAAATCGAGGACAAGCTGACATTGCCGCGCACCGCTGACGGCAGCGTCGATGTCCACGCCACCACCCAGCGTCTCAACGATGTCGTCGAACGCTGGGTGCGAGAAGATCCCGGCCAGTGGATGTGGTTCCACAAAAGGTGGGAGATCAGCGGCGGGCGTCGAAAGCGGCCCTCGCAGGCAAAAGCGGTCCCAAACGCTTAAACAGAACTGCTGGCGAGGGTGTTAGCCCTGCGCCAGCCGACAACAGCGAACCTGAATCTCTTCAGTTCGTCACGACAATCCGCGTATTGCCGAAGCCGGCTTGCCGAACCATCGCATAGAAGGCGGCGGCGTTGGTCGGGTGCAAGCGCACACAGCCATGCGATGCCGGGCGCCCGAGCTGCCTCACCGCGCCGGTGCCGTGAATGGCATAGCCGCCGCGGAAGAACACGGAATGAGGCATCGGCGACATGTCGTATTTGCGCGAATACCACATCCGCGCCGTCCGTTGCGGCCGATAGCTGCCGCGCGGGGTAATGTAGCCTTTGCGCGCGGTGGAGACGCTCCACCGGTAAACCGACGCACCATATCTGACGGTCATCGTCTGCGACGACACGTCAATATTTGCAACGAGGCTGGCTGCCCAGCCCTGCCCCGAAGCACCGAACAGCATCGCAACAAACACGGCTGCCATGAGAACTGTCTTTTTCATGCGATCAAACCCCTTTGATTGCCCCTAACCTGCCTGCCCTCAAATTGTCTTTCATCTTTTTAATGGCAGATGAACGGGCTAACACACACACCTTGACCAATTCGCCAATCCAAAGCAGCGAATTTGAACGATTTCCCGCAATAGTTGCCGCAACGACACGCCGCCCAGGCTCGATCACCAACGGGCTTGCAAAACCGCTGAGATCACTGCTCAACTCTGGGCATGAACGAGCGACTCCTCCGGGCAATCGATGACAGGCGCGACGATGTCGTCGCGCTGACCACTGAGCTGATCCGTTTTCCGACCATCAATCCACCCGGCGAGGCCTATCGGCCATGCGCCGAATATCTCGGCGCGCGGCTGAAGAAGAGCGGTTTCGAGACCGAATTCATCCGCGCCGAAGGCACGCCCGGCGACACCGACCGCTACCCGCGCGTCAATGTCGTTGCCCGTTTCGACGGAAGATCGTCAGGCGCCTGCGTCCACTTCAACTCGCACATCGACGTGGTCGAAGCTGGCGACGGCTGGACCGTCGATCCTTTTGCCGGCATCGTCAAAGACGGCAAGGTCTACGGCCGCGGCGCCTGCGACATGAAGGGCGGTCTTGCCGCCTCGATCGTCGCAGCCGAAGCCTTCCTGGAAGTCTTCCCCGATTTTCCCGGCGCCATCGAAATATCCGGCACGGTCGACGAGGAGTCCGGTGGTTTCGGCGGCGTCGCCCATCTGGCGAGCCTGGGCTATTTCTCGAAGCCCAGAGTCGACCACGTCATCATACCCGAGCCACTCAACAAGGACCGCATCTGCCTCGGTCATCGCGGTGTCTGGTGGGCCGAGATCGAGACCAAGGGGGAGATCGCGCACGGCTCGATGCCGTTTCTCGGCGACAATGCCGTACGTCACATGGGCGCCGTGCTGAGGGCTTTCGAGGACGAGCTGTTCCCCGCACTCGACCGCAAGATGACGCGCATGCCGGTCGTGCCCGAAGGGGCAAAACGCTCGACCATGAACATCAATTCGATCCATGGCGGCCAGACCGAGGACTTCCGGCCCGGCCTGCCGTCGCCCAACGTGCCCGACTCCTGCCGGCTGACCATCGACCGCCGTTTCCTGCTGGAGGAAGATCTCGACACCGTCAAAGGCGAAGTGACCGGTATTCTCGACCGGCTAAAGCGCGAGCGGACAAAATTCGACTACGAAATCCGCGACCTGATGGAAGTGCTGCCGCTGATGACCGAGCGCGACGCCCCGGTGGTCAAGGCGGTTGCGCAAGGCATCATGGCGATCTTCGACCGCGAACCCGACTATGTCATTTCGCCCGGCACCTACGACCAGAAGCACATTGCGCGCATCGGCCATATCTATGATTGCATCGCCTATGGGCCGGGCATTCTCGACCTCGCGCATCGGCCGGACGAATGGGTCGGCATATCGGACATGGTGGAATCGGCCAAGGTGATGGCAATAGGGCTCAACGTGCTGCTGCGCGGCACAGCCGCGGAATAAGGTGCGCACCGCGACAAGCTTCGACCTGCCGATGCGGTCGCCAGGACAAAAACATTCCCGGCCCCGCCAACGGGCAGAACGAAACGCAATTTACTCCGTGGCGAAATCACGCTTCTATCGCCCGGGTTCGAGCACGTGTCTGAACGCATGGGGAGTTGCACGATGAAATTGTGGAAAACCATTCTGGCGGCCGCGGTGCTGTCGCTGGCCGCCGGCACCTCCGCGTTTGCCGCGCGAACCGACCTGGTCATCGGCATTCCGCTCGAACCCCCGCATCTCGACCCAACCGCAGGTGCCGCCGCGGCAATCGACGAGGTTCTCTACGCCAATGTGTTCGAGGGGCTGACACGCATCGGGCCGAATGGCGAGGTGCTGCCGGATCTGGCCGAAAGCTGGACCATTTCCGATGATGGAAAGGTCTACACCTTCAAGCTGCACACCGGCGTGAAATTCCATGACGGCACCGACTTCGACGCCAGCGACGTGAAATTCTCGCTCGATCGAGCCCGCGCCGAAAATTCCGTCAACGCACAAAAGGGCCTGTTCGCCGCCATCGACAAAGTCGACGTGGTCGACCCGGCAATCGTCAAGGTCACGCTGAAAAACCCGCAGGGCTCGTTCCTCTACAATATGGGCTGGGGCGACGCGGTAATCGTGGCGCCGGAATCTGCCGATACCAACAAGGAGAAACCGATCGGCACCGGCCCGTTCAAGTTCCAGAGCTGGGCCAAGGGATCGTCGATCACCTTGGTCAAATCGGATAACTACTGGGGTACGCCGGCGTCCCTCGACAAGGCCGAGTTCCGCATGGTGCCGGATGCAGCCGCCTATGTGCCGGCGCTGCTCTCGGGCGACATCCAGGCTTTCCCGTTCTTCGATGCCGACAGCGTCGCCCAGGTCAAGGACGACCCGCGCTTCAAGGTTGTGATCGGCGCGACCGAGGGTGAGACCATCCTGTCGATCAACAACAAGAAGCCGCCTTTCGACAAGCTGCAGGTAAGACAGGCGATCTCCTACGCGCTCGACCGCAAGGCGATCATCGACGGCGCCTCGGCCGGCCTCGGCCAGCCGATCGGCTCGCATATGTCGCCGGCCAACAAGGACTATGTCGACCTCACCGGCCGCTACCCGCATGATGTCGCCAAGGCCAAGGAACTGCTGAAGGAGGCAGGCCTCGAGAACGGCTTCAAGGCGACGCTGAAACTGCCGCCGCCCGCCTATGCGCGGCTCGGCGGCGAGATCATCGCTTCACAACTTCGCGACGTCGGCATCGATCTGGAAATCATTCCGGTCGAATGGGCACAGTGGCTGGATCAGGTGTTCACCAAGAAGGATTACGACCTGACCATCGTCTCCCACACCGAGCCCAACGACATCGATATCTATTCGCGCAAGGACTATTATTTCAACTACGACAATCCGGCTTTCGACAAGGTGATCGCCGATCTCGGCGTCACCTCCGACGAAGCCAAGCGCAAGGAATTGCTGGGGCAGGCACAGAAGATCCTGGCCGACGATGCCGTGGTCGGCTTCCTCTACGAATTGCCGAAGGTCGGAGTCTGGGACGCCAAGCTGCAAGGGCTGTGGGAAAACGCACCGATCCAGGCCAATGATTTGACCAAGGTGAAGTGGTCGGATTGAAGACTCAGGCTGCCTGGCGGAACTTGCGCTCCGTCACACCCCCCTCTGCCCTGCCGGGCATCTCCCCCGCAAGGGGGGAGATCGGCAGTTTGGCCGATGGTGCACCCTTTGCAACCTTCTTGGTCTGCGCACCGTCAACGATTGGCGAAAGCCTCGATGAGAGCACAATCTCCCCCCTTGCGGGGGAGATGTCCGGCAGGACAGAGGGGGGTGTGCGGGAACGCAACCTTTGCCCGGTGGACAAAATAACAGTGCCTCCGCTTCCATGACCGCCTATCTCCTAAAACGCATCGCCGTCGCCATCGCCACGCTGCTGCTGGCTTCCATGGTGGTGTTCGCCGTGCTGGAGATCCTGCCCGGCGATCCGGCACGGCTGATGCTGGGCATGAACGCAAGCGCCGACCAGATCGAACTTCTCCGCAACCAGATGGGCCTCAACGCTCCACTGGCTTGGCGCTATCTGCACTGGGCCAGCGGCCTGCTCAGCCTCGATTTCGGCCGCTCCTACACCTATTCGGTGCCGGTCATCGATCTGGTGCGCGAGCGGCTTGCCGTCTCGCTGCCGCTGGCGCTGATTGCGCTTGCGCTCTCCACCATCATCGCGATTCCCGTTGGCCTGTTTTCCGCCAGCCGACGTGGACGCGCCGGTGATACGATTTCGATGGGTGCCGCACAGCTTGGCGTCGCCGTGCCCAATTTCTGGTTCGCGCTGATGCTGATCTATGTGTTCGCCGTCTGGCTGCGGCTGGTCCCGGCCGGTGGGTTTCCCGGCTGGAGTGCAGGCGTCTGGCCAGCCCTGAAATCGCTGCTGCTGCCGGCGGTGGCTCTCGCCTTGCCGCAAGCCGCGATCCTGGCGCGCGTCACCCGCTCGGCGCTGATCGAGGTGCTGAACGAGGACTATATCCGCACCGCCCGCGCCAAGGGCCTGCGCTATCGCGCAGTCTTGTGGCGGCATGCACTGCGCAACGCCATGATCCCGGTGCTGACCATTCTGGGCCTGCAGTTCGCCTTTCTGCTTGCCGGCACCATCATCATCGAGAATGTCTTTTACCTGCCCGGCCTCGGCCGGCTGGTGTTCCAGGCCATCACCCAGCGCGATCTGATCGTCGTCGAAAGCGTCGTCATGCTGCTGGTCGCCGCCGTCATCGCCGTCAACCTTCTCGTCGATCTTTCCTATGCGGTTGTCGATCCGCGCCTGAGAAGCCGGCAATGACACTGCACATCGACATCCCAGAGGAGACGTTCGGCAGCATCCTGGTCAAGGCATTCAGGAACACCGCCTTCGTGGCCGGTTTCGTCATCACCCTGCTGATCCTGGCAATGGCAATCGTCTCCTATGCGTGGACGCCCTACGACGTCACCAAACTGGTGATATCGGACAAGACGCAAGCCCCCTCTCTGACGCACTGGTTCGGCACCGATCATTTCGGCCGCGACATCCTGTCGATGGTCATGGTCGGCGCCCGCAATTCGATTGCTGTGGCGCTGGTCGCGGTTGGCATCGGCATGGGGGTCGGCGTGCCGCTCGGCGCCTTTGCCGCGGCACGCGGCGGCCTCGTCGACGAGGCACTGATGCGGCTGAACGATCTCGTCTTCGCCTTCCCGGCTTTGCTGTCGGCGATCATGATCACCGCCATCTTCGGGCCGGGCGCGATCAACGCCATCATCGCCATCGGCATCTTCAACATCCCGGTCTTTGCCCGTGTCGCCCGCGCCGGCGCGCTGGCGATCTGGCCGCGCGAGTTCATTCTGGCCGCGCGCGCCGCCGGCAAGAGCAGCACGCAGATCACAATCGAACATGTGCTGCCCAACATCGCCACGCTGCTCCTGGTGCAGGGCACCATCCAGTTCGCGCTGGGCATCCTGGCCGAGGCCGGGCTTTCCTATCTGGGCCTGGGTGCCCAGCCGCCGATGCCGAGCTGGGGCCGCATGCTGTTCGACGCGCAGACCCGCATGGTGGTGGCGCCATGGATGGCGATCTTTCCGGGCATGGCGATCGTCGTCGCCGTGCTGGGACTGAACCTGCTGGGCGACGGCATTGCCGACATCCTCGATCCGAAATCGCGGCGGCAGCGATGAGCCTGCTCGACATTGAGAACCTGTCGCTGACTATCGGCGACACGCAGATCCTCAGGGGTGTGGAGCTTTCCGTCGCGCCCGGCGAGGTGATGGGGCTGGTCGGCGAATCCGGTTCGGGCAAATCGATGACCGCGCTGACGGTGATGCAGCTTCTGCCCCATGCCGCGCGCGCCACCGGACATGTCACATTCGACGGCATCGACATCCTGGCAGCAACCGAGGACCAGATGTGCGCGCTGCGCGGCGACGACATCGGCATGGTCTTCCAGGAGCCGATGACGGCGCTCAACCCGGTCAAGACCATCGGCGAACAGGTTGCCGAAGGCATACGCTGGCACACCAAGGCCAGCCGCGCCGAGGCCGAAGACCGGGCGCGAAAAATGCTCGACCGTGTCGGCTTGCCCTCGGCGAAATTCCCGATGTCGCGCTATCCGCATGAACTGTCCGGCGGCCAGCGCCAGCGCGTCGTCATCGCCATCGCCTGCGCGCTGAAGCCGAAGCTGCTGATCGCCGACGAGCCGACGACGGCGCTCGACGTGGTGCTGCAGGCGCAGATCCTCGACCTCTTGCGCGACCTCGTCGCCGAAAGCCGCATGGGCCTGCTCCTGATCTCGCATGACCTCGCCGTGGTCACCGAGATGGCCGACCGCATCACCATCCTGCGCGGCGGCGAGGTGATGGAAGCCGGCGACACGGCGCGCACGCTGTCCGAACAGCTCCATCCCTATACGCGCCAGCTGGCGCAGGCCTCGATGCATGTGCCGGCGCGCGCCAGGCCGCATGGCATCGAGGCGGGCCATCCCCTGCTTCTGGTCGAGGGCGTGACGCGCGACTATCCCGGCCGGCGCACTTCGCTGTTCAAGCGTGCGCCTGGTATCCGAGCCGTCGACGACGTGTCCCTGTCGATGGCGCCGGGTCAGTCAGTGGCGCTGGTCGGCCGCTCCGGTTGCGGCAAGTCAACGCTCGCCCGCATGATCCTGGCGCTGGACCAGCCAAGCTCGGGCACGATCCGGTTCCGAGGCGAGACCGTCACCGGCAAGAGCGAAGCCGAGCTGAAGCCGGCCCGCCGTGACATGCAGGTCGTCTTCCAGGATCCCTACGGCTCCTTCGACCCGCGCCAGACGGTCGAAAAACTGGTCGCCGAACCCCTGCATGTACTGGAGAAAAAGCCGACACGCGCCGAGCGCCGCGAGATGGTGGCGCATGCGCTGCACGAAGTCGGTCTCGGCATCAGCGACATGGACAAATACCCGCACGAATTTTCCGGCGGCCAACGCCAGCGCCTGTCGATCGCCCGCGCCATCATCACCCGCCCGAAACTGGTCGTCGCCGACGAGCCGGTCTCGGCGCTCGACGTCTCGATCCGCGCCCAAATCCTCGATTTGTTCGCCGAACTCAACCAGAAGCTCGGCATCGCCTATCTCTTCATCACCCACGACCTGACCGTCGCCCGGGCCATCACGGACGAGGTGCTGGTCATGCATGACGGCAAGATCGTCGAGCGCGGCAAGACAAACGAGGTGCTGGATCACCCGCAGTCGGAGGCGGCCAAGGCACTTGTCACCGCAGCCCCTGATTTACACCGGGCGATCGCCAAGCGGCTGCGAGAGCAAGGCTGATCAGGAGAGAAGGCGGCCCAATCACTCCTGCGGCTTCACCACATCGACCGGGCTGATATCGAGCAGGTCGAGCGTGCGGCGCAGCAGGCGCACCTCGCTCTCGGCCAGTTGCGAATCGGCCTTGGCGATCTCCGCCATATGTTTGGCCAATTGCCGGCGCCGCTCGATGTCGAGATCGCGGAACAGTGCAATCGCCTGCGAGCCGTTGGTCTCGTAGCCGAACTCGTTGAGATATTCGATGACGCTGTCGATGCTGCTTTCCTGAATGCCGAAGGCGTCCTTGCAGATGCGCCGGAAGGCAACCATCTCGCTCTCGCTGACCGACCCATCGGCCAGGATCATGCGAAACAGCATCAGCAGTTCCGCCGATAGGACCGGATCGTCCGCCACCTTGCGCACACCCGGGTCGCCGTCGAATATCTGACGTATCTGGTCCAGCAATGCGAATGCCATCAGGAGCCTCTTTCCGGTTAACCACACAAATACAAATCCAAGCGCGATGCGCTTGGATAGAGGTAGCGCGGAATCGACCTTGCGCAAACAGGGCGGCCGTGGTCGAACGCCCGATATTTCAGCCGGCCGGACACCCCATACACCAGATGATCGACCTTAGCATCCAGACCGTCGCCATGCTCGCCTTCGCCGCCTTTGCCGCGGGCTTTGTCGATTCGATCGCCGGCGGTGGCGGGCTGATCACGGTGCCGGCGCTGCTGCTTGCCGGCTTCACGCCGGTCCAGGCGCTCGCCACCAACAAACTCCAGGGCATGTTCGGTTCGGGCTCGGCGACCATCCACTACGCATCGAAGGGTCATGTCGACCTCCGCCGGCAATTGCCGTCGGCGCTTCTGGCCCTTGTCGGAAGCGCCATCGGCGCCTTGCTGGCAACGATCGTGCCGGGTGACATTCTGCGGGCTGCCCTGCCTATCGTGCTGATCGCCATCGCGCTCTACTTCGCGTTCAAGCCCAACATGAACGACATCGACCGCGCCGAGCGGCTGTCGCCCTTCCTGTTCGGACTGATCCTTGTGCCCGCCATCGGCTTCTACGATGGCCTGTTTGGACCGGGCGCAGGCTCCTTCTACATGCTGGCGTTCGTGGCGCTTGCCGGCTATGGCGTGCTCAAGGCGACGGCGCATACCAAGCTGCTCAACTTCGCCTCCAACATCGGCGGCTTCATCGTCTTCGCGGCCTTCGGCGTCGTCTACTGGAAGATCGGCCTGATGATGGGCGTTGCCCAGTTCCTCGGCGCCCGCGTCGGCGCCAGCCTGGCCATGCGCATCGGCGCAAAACTGATCAAGCCGCTGCTGGTAATCGTGTGCCTGGCGCTTGCTTTGAAGCTGCTGGCCGACCTGGCGAACCCACTGCGCGCCCTGATTGGTGTGTGATCACGCGCCCTGATAGAATGCCGCTGTTCGAATCATGTTGGAGGAGCCACACATGAATCTTAGCGCACCTACGCAGATCGTTTTTATCATTTCCGTTGTTATCGCCATCGTCGGCGCACTCGCCGCGCTTGGCGTTCTTGCGTTCATTCCACTCGCATCGGTGTGGATTGTTCTTATCGCTTTCATCGTGCTTGCCGGCGGCTGCTTGATGCGCGGCGCCTGACCATTTCCCTTGAAGTGGGGACGAGGAGCGCCCGGCCAAAAGCCGGGCGCTTTTGATTCCGGCCTCGAGTCTGCTAGATTTGACTTGGCGCAAGGATGGCCAATGCCCGTCGATATGCAACCCCAGCAAGAGCAGGACCGATCCGTCGCCGGGCGGTTCGAGATGCGCCGGCGCCTGCCCGACCCTCGACTTGAGGGCATTGTGTCAGACATTTGCGGCTATCGCGAAATGGCGCCCGGCCATATGCGCAACGTCGAATACGCGTCGCTCACCGTACCGCTGGTCATCAGCTTCGCCGAACCCTTCGCCATCGGCCTCGGTAAGGCGCCCGGCGACAATGACCGCTTCGCCAGTTTCGCCGCCGGTCTCTATGCCGGACCGGTGGTGATCGAATCCTTCGGCGGCGCCTGCTGCGTCCAGGTCAACTTCACGCCGCTTGGCGCACGCCGTTTCTTCCGCCTGCCGATGAGCGAGCTGGCTGACAGCATGGTCGCCCTCGACGACGTGCTTGGCGCGCAAGGCATGGCGCTGCGTGAACGGCTTGGCAACGCGCCGGACTGGGCCACGCGTTTCGACGTGGCCGAAGCCTTCGTCACCGCCCGTCTCGAGAATGCCGCAGAGACGCCGCTCGAAATCGCCTGGGCCTTTGACCGTATCATCACGTCCGGAGGCCGGACCCGCATTTCATCGATTGCAGAAAGACTGGGCTGGAGCCGCAAGCATCTCGCCAGCGGTTTTTCCAACGCCATCGGCATCGGCCCCAAGACGCTGTCGCGCATCGTGCGCTTCAACCGCGCGCTCGGTCTGTCGAGGCAGCAGACCGCCGACTGGGCGGATATCGCCGCCGATTGCGGTTATGCCGACCAGGCGCATCTCGTGCGCGAGTTTCGTGATCTTGCCGGCGAGACGCCAACCTCGCTTTCAGTCAGGTAACATTTCTTCAAGACGCTGGAACGGCCTTTGAGCGGGGTGGGTTATCGACCAACCCAATGAAGGAGGTTCCCATGCCAACCACCACTGAAGCGCCGCGGCTTTACCCCGCTTTGCGCTACAAGAACGCGGCAAAAATGATCGACTGGCTGGGCGAGGCTTTCGGCTTCAGCGTCCGGGCCCGCTATGGCGAAGGCGATGTCGTGCACCATGCCGAACTGGTCTTCGGCTCCTCAATGATCATGCTGGGCACGGTGCGCGACGACGACTACGGCAAGATGGTCGGCGAGCCCGGCTCAGGCGGCGGCAAGTCGATCTACATTGCAGTCGATGATGCCGATGCCGCCTATGCCAAGGCCAAGAAGGCCGGCGCCACGATCATCCAGGAATTGACCAACCGCGACTATGGCAGCCGCGAATTCATCTGCCGCGACCCGGAAGGCAATGTCTGGTCCTTCGGCACCTACTGGCCGAAGGGAAGCGAAAGGGCCTGAACGACCATCGCCAGCGCTTGAAGTCGGCGAAAGCGTCCGAACTTCGTCATACCAGGGCGAAGCAGGAGCGAAGCTCCGTCGCGGAGACCCTGGTATCCATGCCGTGACCTCAACCAAAGAGTGCAACGGAGCAGAATTCTGCACCGAAGCAACGCTTCGAAGTCGCGGCATGGATCCTCGGGTCTGCGCCGCGTCGCTACGCTCCTTGCTCCGCCCGTGGATGACGACGTGATGGGCGTTTATCGCTAGTTGCCAAGGTGGTTCGCCAAACGGGCTCTATCGAGCCAGCGCAAAGATCGCGTCGCAGTCGAGATAAGTCTCCAGCTCGGCTGCGACCTCGTCCAAGGCCCGCTCGACCTCGGCCCGATAGTCGATGCCACCGCCCTTGATGCCGAGGCTTTCGAGGAATTTCCCGCGAAAGCCGTCGGCGCCAAACAGACCGTGCATATAGGTGCCGATCACCTTGCCGTCGGCCGACACCGCCCCATCCTCGATGCCATTGATGATTGCCGACGGCCGCAGCGTATCCGGTCCGGTGGTGCGGCCGAGATGGATTTCGTAGCCTTCGAGCGGCAAGTCGAATTGCACCGAACGGGCGCTGATATTGCGCACCGTCTTTTCCGGTTCCATCACCGTTTCGACGTCGAGCAGGCCTAGCCCTTCGGCTTCGGTGACGCTGCCCTCGACGCCGTCGGGATCGCGGACAGCACGGCCGAGCATCTGGAAACCACCGCAAATGCCGACGACATGGCCGCCGCGCTTGCGATGGGCCAGCAAGTCGCGATCCCAGCCGTTCTCGCGGAATTTCAGGAGATCGCCGATCGTCGACTTGGAGCCCGGAATGACCACCAGTCCGGCATCGGCCGGCAGCGGCTTTCCCGGCGGCACGAACACCACCTCGACCTGCGGTTCGGCCTTGAGCGGGTCGAGATCGTCGAAATTGGCGATGCGGCCAAGCATCGGCACCGCCACCTTCAGCGCGCGCGCTTCGCCGGATGCCAGCCGTTCCAGCACCACCGAATCTTCCGAAGGCAGGCGTGCCGCCGCCTTCAGCCACGGAACGACACCGAAACAGCGCCATCCCGTGAATGTCTCGATCGACTTCAGACCGTCGTCGAACAGCGAAACGTCGCCGCGAAACTTGTTGATGAGGTAGCCGACGATCATGCGCCGGTCCTCTTCCGGCAGGATCAGATGCGTGCCGACGACCGAAGCGATGACGCCGCCGCGATCGATGTCGCCGACCAGCACCACCGGCACGTCGGCGCGCGTGGCAAAGCCCATATTGGCGATGTCGCGGCTGCGCAGGTTGATCTCGGCCGGCGAACCGGCGCCCTCGACGATGACCAGATCGGCGCCCTCGCCGACCTTGCCCCAGGAGTCCAGAACGGCATCCATCAGCCGGCCTTTCAGTGCCTGGTAGTCGCGCGCCCGCGCTTCGCCGAACACCTTGCCCTGCACGATGACCTGCGCGCCGACATCGGTCTGCGGCTTGAGCAGCACCGGGTTCATGTGGACCGATGGCGCGACGCCGCAAGCGATCGCCTGCAGCCATTGCGCGCGGCCGATCTCACCGCCGCCAGCTTTGTCGCCGGGAATATCGGCGACAGCGGCGTTGTTCGACATGTTCTGCGGCTTGAACGGCCGCACGTTCAGACCACGGTTCTTTGCCGCGCGGCAGAGGCCGGCGACCAGCACCGTCTTGCCGACATCCGAACCCGTGCCTTGCAACATGATCGCTTTGGCCATCAGCCCCTGCCCTGCGCCACGGTTCCGGTAATATCGGATTTCTGCGCCAGCGGCCCGCCGCGCCAGATGTAGAGCGCCAGCAATGGGTCCTTGCCGGTGCGCATGGCGTGATTGACGTTGGACGCGTGGTGGACGACCTCGCCGGCCGTGCGCATGCAAAAGCCGCTCTCGCCCATGCGCCATTCGGTACCGCCGGTCAGCGGAATGTAGATTTCCTCGGCAATGTGATGGTGGTCGGGATAGACGATATCAGGCCCAAGGATCAGCACGCCGGCGGCGACCGCGTCATTGGCGAAGTGGCCTCGGTTGCCGAACACTTCCAGCCAGCCGTAATTGTCGATGAACTCTTTTCCGAAATCCGCCTCGCTGTAGGTCTGCCCCCAGCGGAAATCATTCCGACGCTCGGCAAGCAGTTGCACCAGCGGCTTGGCACCCGACGGCGCCAGTTCGGCGGCGCGATCAAGATGGCGCTGGCAGGCAAGCGGATGTGGCTCCAGCGTGCGGGCCGGCATGCCCCAGCCAATGCGCGCCACGGCTTCGCGCACCAAGGCGTGATCCACGGACGCAAGGTATGCGTGGAACCGGCCCAGCAGTTCATCGAATTTTGTCGTCACATTGTGCTCCGGACATGCATTGATGCACAGCCGCTCCCCAAATGGCCGGTTGATAGGCTCGGGTTGCGCGGCGGCATCATTGGTCTAGATTGGTGCGCGCGCAAAGCCAAAAACGACAGGCCAACAGGTCGAAGATTAGGGAGCACGCCATGGACGCCGCGGTCGATGCGAGCACCAGCCAGTTCGAACTTAACGAGGAGCAGCGCGCCATCCAGGAGATGGCGCAGGCCTTCGCCGCAGACCGTGTCGCGCCGAATGCGTTAGACTGGGACTGCAACAAGCATTTCCCGGCCGACGTGATCCGCGAGACCGGGCCGCTCGGCCTTGGCGGCATCTATATCAGCGATGACGTCGGTGGTTCCGCGCTCGGCCGGCTCGATGCCGTACTGATCTTCGAGGCGCTTGCGCACGCCGATCCGGCCTTCTCGTCCTTCATCTCGATCCACAACATGGTGGCCTCGATGATCGACCGTTTCGGCAATGACGAGCAGCGCCAGCGCTTCCTGCCCAAGCTCACGTCGATGGAATGGCTGGCGAGCTACTGCCTGACCGAGCCCGGCTCCGGCTCCGATGCCGCGGCGCTCAAGACCCGTGCGGTCAGGAGCGGCGACGACTATGTCCTCAACGGCACCAAGCAGTTCATCTCCGGCGCTGGCGACAGCGATGTCTACGCCGTCATGGTGCGCACCGGTGCCGAGGGGCCGAAAGGCATTTCCACCATCATCGTGCCGAAAGACGCGCCAGGCCTCTCCTTCGGCGCCAACGAGCACAAGATGGGCTGGCACATGCAGTCGACCCGCCAGGTGATTTTCGAGGATTGCAAGGTGCCGGCGGAAAACCTTTTGTCCGGCGAAGGCGCGGGCTTCGGCATCGCCATGGCCGGGCTCGACGGCGGCCGGCTGAACATATCAGCCTGTTCGCTGGGCGGCGCGCAGTCGGCGCTCGACAAGGCGCTTTCCTACACCGCCGAGCGCAAGGCCTTCGGCTCGAAGATCAACCAGTTCCAGGCGCTGCAGTTCAGACTGGCCGACATGGAGACCGAGCTGCAGGCGGCGCGTATTTTCCTTTATGCCGCCGCCTCGAAGCTCGACAGCAAGGCGCCGGATGCCGGCAAATGGTCGGCGATGGCCAAGCGCTTCGTCACCGATACCGGCTTCAACGTCGCCAACGACGCACTGCAGCTGCTCGGCGGCTATGGCTACCTGCATGACTACGGCATCGAGAAGCTGGTGCGGGACCTGCGGGTACACCAGATCCTGGAAGGCACGAACGAGATCATGCGCGTCATCATCGCGCGGGCGCTGATTGGTAGGCAGTAGGCAGTAGGCAGTAGGCAGTGAGATGACCGGCAAGATCAGTTCGTACAAGGATCTTATCGTGTGGCAGCAGGCGATGGATCTGGCTGTCGCCACCTATTCTTTGACCAAGGCATGGCCCAAGGAAGAATTGTACGGGTTGACCAGCCAAATCCGCCGTTCAGCGACCTCTATCCCTGCAAACATCGCCGAAGGTTATGGTCGAGACAACAGAGGCTCTTATCAGCAATTTCTCCGGATCGCCCAAGGCTCGCTGAAGGAGTTCGAGACACACCTCCAGATCGCCGAACGCATTGGCCTTGCCACGCATGATCAAGCTGATCACTTGCTGATATCGACCGAGGGCATCGGCAAAATGCTTCGCCAACTCATTGTCAGACTTACACCGGAATAGACATGCCTACTGCCTACTGCCTACTGCCTACTGCCTAGCCCAAATCACGGAGCACCATTATGAGCACCATTGCCTTCATCGGCCTAGGGAACATGGGTAATCCGATGGCCGCTAACCTGGTCAAGGCGGGGCATGCGGTGAATGGTTTCGACCTTGTGCCGGAAAGCCTCACCGTCGCCCGAGAGCATGGCGTGACTGTGATGGCCAATGCCGTTGCCGCAGCGAAGGATGCCGATGTGGTGATTACGATGCTTCCCGCTGGCAAGCATGTGCTCTCCGTCTACGAAGACATCGCGCCCAAGGCGAAAAAGGGGGCGCTGTTCATCGATTCCTCCACCATCGATGTGGAGTCGGCGCGCAAGGTGCACGCCATAGCCGCCAAACACGGCCTGCTATCCATCGATGCGCCCGTCTCAGGCGGCACCGGCGGTGCCGCAGCCGGCACGCTGACCTTCATGGCCGGAGGCTCCGATGACGCCTTTGCAACCGCGGAGCCGATCCTGAAGCCGATGGCCGGCCGCATCGTCCATTGCGGCGGCGACGGCGCCGGCCAGGCGGCAAAGATCTGCAACAACATGATCCTCGGCATTTCGATGATCGGTGTCGCCGAAGCCTTCGTGCTGGCGGAAAAGCTCGGCCTGTCACACCAGGCGCTGTTCGACGTCGCCTCAACCTCGTCGGGGCAATGCTGGTCCTTGACCACCTATTGCCCGGTGCCCGGCCCGGTGCCGACTTCGCCCGCAAACAGGGACTACAACCCAGGATTTGCAGCAGCACTGATGCTGAAAGACCTGAAATTGTCCCAGGAAGCCGCGCAAAGTGCGGGTGCTGTAACGCCGCTTGGTGCCGAAGCAGCCCAGCTCTATGCCTTGTTCAACGCCCAGGGACATGGCGGCGTCGATTTCTCCGGCATAATTAATTTTCTCAGGGGTAACCCAGCGTAACCCTTGGATTTGGCGGGTTTTTCCGGTTTCCTTCGGTGGAAAAAATGCAAATTTAGATTTGCTTAAGCTCTCGATAACTCCGCGGTAACGATGTCCCTATAAAACGGACTGCGAGGCGGACATATCTCATCCGCCCGGCGCTCCGGATCAGGTCTCGCGTACCGGAGCCCGTAAGTTTCGACAAGTGCCATAAGTTTCGCAAAGTGTTTGCGTAGCGAAGCGCCATGCGTATCTGGCAAAGCCGCGTTCCTGATGGAGCGCGGTTTTTGCGTTTTGCCCTGCAGCACGTTTTGAGACATCGATAACCCGGAAACTGTACTCCGGGATGCCTCACATGCGCCCGCGGGCGCCTTCCGGATCATAGGGCGAGTCCGCGATCACCTTGGCCGCGCGGCGCTCGCCGAGGATGGACACCTCGAGCTCGATACCGGGCGACACAAGTTCCAGGGGCAACAGCGCAAGTGCGATGTCGTGACCGAAAGTGTAGGAGTAGCCCGCAGAGGTGATGTGGCCGACGAGCTCGCCTTCGCGGTAGACGCCCTCGAAGGCGAACGCGCTCGCACCGTCCGTATCGATCGACAGCGTGGCGATCCGGCGTGCCGCCCCCTGCTTCTGTTTTGCGACCAGTGCCGCGCGGCCGATGAAGCCCCCTTTGTCGAGGCTCATGAATCGGTCGAGGCCGCTCTCCCAGGCCGACAGTTCGAGATTCATGTCGCGATACATGGCGCGGTAGGATTTATCGAGACGAAGCGATTCCAGCGCTTGAAGTCCGACCAGCCTCAGTCCGTGCGCCTCCCCCGAGGCCAGGAGCGCATCCAGCAAATGCCGCTGATAGCAGAGCGGATGATAGAGCTCCCATCCCAATTCGCCCGAATAGTTGACGCGCAGCAGTCGCACGTCGCTGGCCATGCCGACAGTGCCGGACTGCACGCTGAACCAGGGGAAGGCCTCGTTGGAGAGATCTATTTCCGTCAGCGGCTGCAATATGTCGCGCGCCTTCGGCCCAACCACCGTGAAGCTGCCGCGATCCTCCGTGACGTTGCGCAGATGCACGCTGCCGTCCTTCGGCAACAGCCGGCGGAGATCGTCAAGGTTACAGCGCTCTGCGCGCGGCGTCGATATGAGATAGAACAGGTCGCTCTGCAGCCGCGCCACCACATACTCGGCCTGCACGCCGCCGGCCGGCGTCAGGTGATGGGCAAGAGCGACGCGACCGGGACGCGGCAGTCTGTTGGCCAGGATTCCGTCGAGCCAGTCCCTTGCGCCCGGTCCGCTGACCTCGAACTTGGTCATTGGTGTCATCTCGACCAGGCCAGCGGTCTGGCGGACAGCCTGGACCTCCGCGGCGACGTGGTTCCCTTTGGGGGTCCAGCGCCAGCTGTAGACGTTGCGCGCTTCGACACCGGCAGGCGCAAACCAGCTCGGCATCTCCCAGCCGTTCAACACATCCCACACCGCGCCGAGCTGGCTTAGACGGTCATAGGAAGGGGCCGTTTTCTGCGGTCGTGCCGCCGGCATGTCCTGGCCTGGATAGTGCTGTGCGGCGTGGGTGCCCCAGGCTTCCCGGACCTTTGCCCGGGTCCAGTTCTTGTTGGCATATTGGCCGAACCGACGGGGATCCAGCTCCGCCGTGTCGATGCTGTTGCCACCCTCCACGATCCGTTCGGAGAGGTAGTAGCCAATCGCACCGCCCCAAAGGATGCCCCCCGGCACCCCTTCGGCGAGCCAGACATTCTCCAGGCCCCACGCCTGCCCCATCAGCGGCAGTTCATCGGCCGTCATCTGGAAAGGCCCTCGCACATTCCGCTTGATGCCGGCGCGGCCTAGTGCGGGGACCAGTTCGGTCGCGCGCTCCCAGTTCCAGGAAACGGCGTCGAAATCTTCATCGAGCAGATCGGCGCCGAACCATTCCGGGACGCCGTTTTCGGCGAACAGCTTGAGCTGCTCGGTACGCTCATAGGGGCCGAACATCAGCCCGTCCCCCTCTTCGCGCAGATAGCCCTCGTAACCCTCGTCCCTGAGGATCGGCATCTCCGGAAGACCAAGCCGTTTGCGTTCCACCACCTCGGGAACCGACTCGGTGATCCAGTACTGATGCAGGATCGGGATCGCGGGAATGTCCAGGCCCAGCATGGCGCCTGTCTGGCGTGCGTAATTGCCGGTCGCAAGGATGACATGTTCGCAAACGATGTCACCGCGCGAGGTCTTGACCCTCCACTCGCCGCTCGGCATCCGCTCGAAACCCACGACCTCGGTATCAAGATGGATCTTCGCGCCGAGGTCGCGTGCACCCTTGGCCATGGCCTGGGTGACATCGGCGGGTGCAATGTGGCCGTCATCGGGATGGTAGAGGGCGCCCAGCATGCTGTTGTTGTCGAGCAGCGGCCAGATCTCTCGCGCCTCCGCGGGCGATACGATCCGGGCCCGCACACCCTGGACCTCGGCAACGTCCATGTAGCTTCTGTACTCGTCCAGCCTGTCGCGCGTGTTGGCAATGCGCAGCTGGCCGCATTTGTGCCAGCCGACGTTCTGGCCCGTCTCCGCCTCCAGCCCCTCATAGATTTCGATCGACCTGGCGATCATGCGGCCGACATTGCGGCTGCGCGCGTAAGAGGGGATGAGCCCCGCGGCATGCCATGTCGACCCGGCCGTAAGCTGCGTTCGCTCCAACAATGCCACATCGGTCCAGCCGCGCTTTGCCAGGCCGTAGAGAATGCCGGCACCCACACAGCCGCCACCGACCACGACCGCACGAAAGGAACTCACCATATGCGCGTGCCCTTGTATGAAATTGCCACCGGCCCACATGAACGCATGCGCATACTGTCAGACAGCATCCGGCTTTTCAGCATATTTCCTTGTCTGGAACGCAGCAGTGGTGACCCGATTGTTGGGCCACAAAGCCGACCGAACTGTCAGCCTTCGCGCCCGTGTTTAGGCTGCTTTTTTTGCGTTTTGCCCAGCTATATTCCGATTGCAGCATTCGGGATCGGGACATGATCTTCGTTGATCAGCACGATCGGCGCATTGGTTCCCTCGACCCTGACGACCAGCAGGCGCAAGCTCCATGTGCCGGCTGTCCGGACAGCGGTCGAATAGGCCGTGCCCTTGCCCTTGGCGCCGTGGACCGGAATGCCGAACTGGGCGTCGCCGGCCCCATTTGCATTGACGTTGAGATGGCCGCCGACCCAGAAACTGTCGGTCAAATCATCACCCAACGCCGCCTTGACGCGGTCGTCGGCGCGAAGCCTGTCCATCGTCATGTGATAGGCATCGCTGCCTTTCAGGACGTAGGGAATGCTGCCCACCATCGTCGCGCAGCCGCCAATCCCGACAACCCAGACGGCAAGGCCGGCGATTGCCCAGTTGCGCTGCGTCTTGCGAAACTGTTCCGCGTCACGCCAGGCGCGGTTCTGCCAAGCCCAGCGGCTGCCGCGCGCGCCCAGCACGATGATCATGATGATGTTGACGACAGGGATCAGCGCCAGCAACGCGATGAAAGTGCTGTTGCCGATGCCCCAGATCCAGTTGAGGAAGAAGGCGCCCCAGTTCCAGCGGTCGAGTTCGGCTGGATTCAGCCGGCTGGTTGAGCGGTTGTCCGGCCATCGTGTCCCCCATCGGTGACGTACTGACTGATTCTAGCGCATGCGCCCGTCAATGCGCAAAATCAAAGTTCTGCAACTTCTGTCAGGTCTTGTTGGACAGCCGGCGAAAATTCGCTTTCACGGCACGGCTTGCCGGCTTCAGCGCGGCGCTGATCGAGCGCTCCGCCGCGACCCCGTTGAACAGCGACGGCGTGCGGCCGGAAAAGATTTCCGGCCAGAACCGCGATGCCGATTGCAGGAAGGACATTTGCGCCGCAAACACGCCTTCGGCCATAGCGGCGGTCTTCTCGTTTACCGCACGCGCGGTCTCCGTGCTCCATGGCTGGCTGCTCCCGCCATCCATGGTCATCAACGGCAGCCGCATCATCGCCACCAGCGGCGCCAGCATCAGGTCGCCGCCGATGCTGGCCGCTTCTTGCGTCCGTCGGCTCTTGCCGGTCTTTCTCATGGAAACAAAACCCCTTGTCGCGGCCGAATCAGCCGCAGCCCCACACACTACGCGCTTGTGGTGGAATTCGTTCGCTCCCCGCGTCAGCATGGCCTCAAGGCTGGGCGCTCCCGCCGAGGAGCGCCCAGCCGAGGGGTCGAGTTCTACCGCTTGCGCAGATCGGCTTGCGCCAGATCCAGCGCCTTCGAGATGCGATCGCAGGCCATATCGATCGTATCGCGGGTCCAGATCAGCGGCGGCGACAGGATCATCGTGTCGCCGGTAGCGCGCAGCATCATGCCGTGCGCGATGGCATGATCGCGCACGGTCACCGCCGCACTTCCAGCCGGCAGGAACCGCTCCTTGGTCGCCTTGTCCTTGACGATCTCGATCGCGCCCATCAGTCCGATCGAACGCACCTCGCCGACCAGATCATGTCCGGCAATGCGCTCCTGCAACGCCTTGGCGAAATAAGGACCGGTGTCGTTCCTGACGCGGTCGACCAGCCCTTCGCGCTCGATGATCTCGAGGTTCTTCAGCGCCACGGCGCAGGCCACCGGGTGGCCGGAATAGGTGTAGCCATGGTTGAACTCGCCGCCCTTCTCGACCAGCGTCGAGGCGATGCGGTCGCCAACCAGCAATGCCGACAGCGGTTGATAGCCCGAGGTCAGAGCCTTGGCGGTGGTGATCGTGTCGGGCTCGATGCCGAGCGTCTGGGCGGCGAACCATTCGCCGGTGCGGCCATAACCGGTGATGACTTCGTCCAGCATCAGCAGGACATCGTATTTGCGGCAGATGCGCTGCACTTCCGGCCAATAGCTCGCCGGCGGTATCTTCACGCCGCCCGCCCCCATGACCGGCTCGCCGATAAACGCGGCAACCTTGTCGGCGCCGGCTTCGAGGATCGCCTCCTCGACAGCCCCGGCCGCGCGCAGGCCGAAATCATGATCGCTCTCGCCGGGCAGCGCCAGTTCATAGGCGTAGGGCATCATCACATGGACTATGTTGGGCACCGCTCCGTTGAGCTGCTTGTGCATACCATCCATGCCGCCGAGCGAGGTGCCGGCAACGGTCGAGCCGTGATAGGCCATCTTGCGCGAGATGATGCGGTTCTTCTCCGGCTGGCCTTCCAGCACCCAATAGTGGCGCACGAGACGCAGGGCCGTGTCGTTGGCCTCCGAGCCCGACGAGCCATAGAACACCTGGTTGACGTGCTTCGGCGCGATCTCCGCCAGCTTCTTGGACAGCAGCACTGGCGTCGGCGTCGAGCATTTGAAGAAGGAGTTGTAATAAGGCAGTTCCTTCATCTGGGCATAGGCGGCGTCGGCCAGCTCGTCACGGCCATAGCCGATGTTGACGCACCACAGCCCGGCCATACCGTCGAGGATTTCAGCCCCTTCGGAATCGTAGATGAAAGGGCCGTTGGCATGGGTGATGATGCGCGACCCGGCCCCGCGCATTTCCTTGTGGTCGGTGAACGGATGCAGATGATGCGCGGCGTCGATCTGCTGAAGCTGCTTCAGCGAATAATTCTGATAGGTCATGTCTGATCTTTCCTCTGGATTCTATCCGGCAAGCCGGGGCGAATGCTTCAGAGGCAGAGAGGTGGCGAATAGCCGATGCGGGCGCACAGCCGCAAAAGCTCGGCGCGCAGCGTACGCGGTGACGGCGTCACCGCGACCCGCAATGCGCGAGCCTCAAATGCGTCAATCAACATCCTGACGAGAGCCATGGAAGCCATCTTAGAGCAAAGGCTGGTCGAGGAGAACCACCCTTTGCTTGGCCCATAACGGAATGAGTCTAGGCCTTGGCTGTCAGCGCCCTCTGCAGGAAGACATATTTCATCGCCGTCTGCGCCGCCTGCGGCCGGCGGTCGCCACGCCCGCCATGGCCGCCCTCGGTCTCCTCGAAGAACAGCGTCCTGGCATGGCCGGCTTCCTGCAGGCGGGCGGCCATCTTGCGCGCATGGCCGGGATGGACCCGATCGTCAGCGGTCGATGTGGTCAGCAGCACCGGCGGATAGGCGGCAGCGGCGTCGACATGCTGGTAGGGCGAGTAGGCTGAAAGCCACTTCGCGTCTTCGGGTTTCGACGGATCGCCGTATTCGGCCATCCACGAGGCGCCGGGCGGCAATTCGGCGTAACGCAGCATGTCGAGCAGCGGCACCTCGATAATGACGGCGCCGAAAAGCTCGGGATGCTGCGTCAAGGAAACGCCGGTCAGCAAGCCGCCATTCGAACCACCCTGGATGCCGAGTGAGCTTGCTGTCGCGATGCCGCGCTTGACGACGTCCTGCGCGACCGCTGCGAAATCATCGAATCCGTTTTGGCGATTGCCCTTGAGCGCCGCTTGATGCCAGGCCGGGCCGAACTCGCCGCCGCCACGGATGCAGGCCTGCACATAGGCATTGCCCTTTTCCAGCCATAGCCTGCCGCGCACGCCGGCATAGCCGGGCAGCAGCGGCACTTCGAAACCGCCATAGCCGTAAAGCAGCGTCGGCACCGGCCCCTTCTGATCGCGCCGCCTGACGACGAAATAAGGGATCATCGTGCCGTCCTTGGAGCGCGCCTCGAACTGTTCCGAGATCAGCGGCGAGGCATCGAAACGCGCCGGCTGCGACTTCACGGTTTCTAGCGTCTCGCCATTGTCGTCAGACCAGATGATCGAACTCGGCGTCAGGAAATCGGTGAAGGAGAAGGACACGCTCGAGCCGAACTGCTCGGCATGGCTGATGCCGACATTGCCATTTTCGGGCAGCGCCACCGGTTTCAGCGACCAGTTGCCATCCTTGCGCTCGCAGACGACGACCTTGCCGCGCACATTGTCCATCAGGCTGATGAACAGCCGGTCCCGCGTGCGGGCAACGCCGGCTATGGAAACGCGATATGCCGGCTCGAACAAGGTTTCGACAGGTCCGAGCGCGCCGATCTTGACCCAGTGCGCGAGATCCAGCGAATAGAGGCCGTCGGGCTTGCAAACCGTGCCGTCGGGCGCCGTCCATGGACTGCGTACGCCGAACACGAGCTGATCCCTGAATATTGCCGTATCGGTCATGTCGTCCGGTAGCGGCAGTTGTTTGTTTTCGCCGGAAGGCAGCCGAAGGAAGATGTGCGAAGCGAAGAAATTCAGCGTTCGAGCCAGGACCAGATAACGTCTGTCACCGTCGTACTCGACAGCGGCACCAACGGCGAGATCCTCTTTCTGCGCCTCGAAGATCGGCGTCGCGTCTTCCAGCTTGGTACCGCGCTTCCACAGCTTTATGACTCGCGGATAGCCGGACTCGGTCTTGTCGGCCTCGTCGAAAGCGGCCGAAACAATCACGGTGTCCTTATCCAGCCAGCTGAAGCCCGACTTGGAAGCGGGTGCACGAAACCCACCCTCGACAAACGACTTGGTCGCGATGTCGAATTCGCGCATCTCGCTGGCGTCGCCGCCATCCGGCGACATACTCACCAGGCAACGGTTGAAGTCCGGATAGAGTCGGCTTGCGCCGCCAAAAACCCATTTTACCCCCTCCTTCGCCGCAAGCTGGTCGAAGTCGATGATCGTTTCCCAGTCGGGCTTCTCGGTCTTGTAGGAAGCGACGGTCGTGCGGCGCCAGAGTCCGAGCACATTGGTCTTGTCCTGCCAGAAATTATAGACATGGCCGGCAATGGCGGCGCCGACCGCGATGTTGTCCTCGGCCGTCATCAGGTCGAGCGCGGTCTGGAACGACGCCTGATAGGACGGATCACCCTGCAATTCGCCAACCGTGACCTCGTTCTGGCGATGTACCCAGTCCAGTGACTGCTTGGCCGTCCTGTCCTCCAGCCAGAGGAAGGGATCGTCGGTCGAGGGGGTGGAATTCGGCGTCTGGGTGGCAGGCTTGGTCATGAGGTCTCCGATAAACGCGTTGCTTTGAAAAGGCCAACGCCGACAGGCTGTATCGATATTCTCAGCGCACGATTGAGGCTTTCCGCCGACCAGCGAGGCTAGCAATAGCCAGCGCCAGGCACAGCAGCCCAAGCGTGATCGGCAGCCCGCCGGCACCCAGAATATCCATCGCGCCGCCCGCCAGCGGCGGCACGGCGATACCGCCGACGCCCCACATCAAGGAAAAGGCCGCATTACCGGCAACCAGTGCGGAGCCGGTGAAGCGTTCGCCGAGCTCAATGATCGACATCGTGTAGATGCCGTAGGAAACCGCGCCCCAGACAAAGATCATTGGCCAGATGAGCGGCGATTCGATGAGAAGCGGAAGCAGGACGCAGCCGAGCACCGTGATCGCGACGCAGGCGAGCCGCACCAGGCGCGCGGAAAGCCTTTCCGCCAGCAGGCCTAGCGGTACCTGCATAGCGATATTGCCGGCAATCATCACCGACAGCAGCGCCGACATGCGGATCTCGGTAATGCCGTGATGGGTGCCATAGACAGGCAGCAACGCCAGCGCGCCCTGTTCGAAACCGGCGGCGACTATGACGGCAAACAAAAGCAGCCACGCCAGCGGCACGAAACCCAGGACGGAAACTTGATGCCCGGCCTCGTCGACCTTGGGCAAGCGCGGCAGCACCAAGCCCAGGCAGATGCCGCACAGCACGAAGGCGGAGATGCCGACGAGGAAGGGCGGCCAGCCCTCGGTGCCGACTGCAAGCAGGCATAGCGGCCCGGCCGCGAAACCGGCCGAGATGATCGTCGAATAGACACCCATGACGCGCCCTCGCCGCGCCGGCGGCGCCAGCGCGATGACCCAGATTTCGCTCAGCACATAGAGCGGGTTGGTCACCACACCGATCAGGAAGCGCAGGGGAAACCACAAATAGACATTTTGCGTCCAGCCGATCAGCGCCAGCACGACAGCCGAAAGGGCCGCACAGGTAAGCGCCGTGCGCCCTGCCCCGAACCGCCGCGCCAGCGCCGGGATCAATGGCGACGACAGGATGAAACCGATCGGCGTCATGGCCGCCGACAAGCCGATCATCGCTGGCGAAACGCCCTGGCGCTGCAGGATGAAACTCAGCAGCGGATAGGACAACCCTTGCGCGATGGCGAACACCGAGACGGTCGCGATCACACCGGTGATCGCTGCCCATTGCATCGTCTCGTCCTTGTTCGATTCAACCAAATTCATGTGCGCACCGCTATCGAGGCTGCAGGATTAGCGATTGAGCAACGTGGTGGTAAGCCCCTGGCAGGCGAAAACGGCTTTCTCCGGACAATGCCTGTCAGGAGGTTGGGCCTGTCAGGAGGTTGGGCCTGTCAGGAGGTTGGGCTTGTCAGGAAGCTCGGCGCACGGACGACCGATACAGCGCGAACATCACCAGCACCGCGTCAAGGCCGGCGATCACGACCGGCAGCCCGAGCGGGCCGATGCCTTGCATGAGCAGGCCGGCACCGGGTGGGCCGACGATGCCACCGACGCCCCACATCAGTGCAAAGGCAGCGTTGCCGGCGACCAGCACAGAGCCCTTGAACCGGCTGCCGAGTTCGACCAATGCCATGGTGTAGACGCCGTAACCGACCGCGCCCATCACCAGCAGCACGACCCAGATCAACGGCGTTGTGATCAGCAGAGGCAGCAAAAGCGCGCAAACGGTTGTTGCCAGCGCGCAGACGATGATCATGGGGCGGCCGCCAAAACGCTCCGCCAGAAGGCCGAGTGGTATCTGCAGCAGGATGTTGCCGAGTGAAAGCGCCATCACCAGCGAGGCCAGAACGGCTTCCGCCAAGCCGTAGCTGGCGCCGAAGACCGGCACCAGCGCATAGGTGCTCTGCTGGACCGCCGCCGAGACAAGCACGGCAAGCAACAGCGCCGGCGCCATCCCGGCGAAGCCGACAAGACCGCTGGCAGGCTGGTCGTCATCCTCGAAACCGGTGAGCTTAGACGAGACGGCGCGCAGGATCACCGCGCAGAGCGCGAAACCGGCGACGCCGACCATGAAGGGCGCCCAGCCCGACGTACCGAGCAGGGTCAGCGCGAATGGTCCGGCGGCGTAACCGGCGCCCATCAGCGTGTTGAACACGCCCATCACCCTGCCGCGCCGCGATGGCGGCGCCAGCGACAGTGCCCACACCTCGCCGAGAATGTAGAGCGGGTTGATGACGACGCCGATGATGAAGCGGATGACGAACCAGGCCACCCAGTCCTGCAGATAGCCGATGCCCAGGAAGCAGAGCGCGCCGATCAGCGAGCAGCCGACCGCCAGGTTGCGCCCACCGACCAGCCGCACCGCGGCCGGCACGAAGGAAGCCGAAAGGATCAGCCCGAGCGGCATCATCGCCGCCGACAAGCCGATCAGCGCCGGCGACATGCCCTGTTTCTGCATCAGCAGCGTGAACAGCGGCGAGCTCAACCCCTGCGCAGCGCCGAACATGGCAAGTGCCGCGGTGACGCCGGCAAGCGCTGCCCATTGCGTTCCTGCTTCGCCTTCGCTTGAGCCGGTCGCGACCATGCTGCCATCCAAATGAACTGCTGGCCATCCGGCCGGCAAGCCGAGTAGCTATCGGTTCGATCCCGGGAAAGGAAGGGCCGGCCGCCGAAATCCGCTTAAGCCAACGAGGCGGCGGGATCAGGCCGATGTCGTGGCCGCGCAACTGCCGTTCCGGCATGTCGCTTCCCTCGCCCTAGTGGTCGCCGCCTCCGCAATGGCTGGGCAGCCGCCGGTCCATTATGCCGCCCGCTATCGCATCCTACGAGGACCATCATGACCGCCGCCCTACAACCCTTGGAACCGGCATTGGCCACTGACCGCGCCCGTCGCGGCGGCCGCGCCGGAAAGCGCGCCGGCGGCTCGGCCGCGTTCGAGCAGCCGGCTTTTCGCCAGCTGAAGAACCCGCTGGCGCCAACCAGGCTGGTCTCCGACGACGAGCTGGAATCGATCCACCTCGCTTCCCTGCGCGTGCTGCGGGAAATCGGCGTCGACGTGCTGCATGACGAGGCCCGGAGCATCATGAAGGCGCATGGCGCCGATGTGCGCGACGGCAGCGAACGGGTGCGCTTCGACAGCGACATGATCTTGGAACTGGTGTCGCACTGCCCGTCGGAGTTCACCATCCATGCCCGCAATCCCGCTCACAATGTGCGCTTCGGCGGCAACAATGTGATCATCTCGATGATGGCGTCGGCGCCCAATTGCTCCGATATCGATCGTGGCCGCCGGCCCGGCAACCAGCAGGACTACCGCAACTTCCTCAAGCTTGCGCAGATGCACAACATCCTGAACTGCACGGGCGGCTATCCGGTCGAGCCGACCGATATCCATCCGTCCGTCCGCCACCTCGAATGCATCCGGGATCTCAGCGTGCTCACCGACAAGGTGTTCCACATCTATTCGCTCGGCAAGGAGCGCAATGTCGACGGCATCGAGATCGCCAGGATCGCGCGCGGCATCAGCCACGAGCAGATGCTGGAAGAGCCGTCGGTCTTCACCATCATCAACACCAATTCGCCGCTGAAACTCGATGTGCCGATGATGGAAGGCATCATCCAGATGTCGAGCAAGGGCCAGGTCGTCGTCGTGACGCCGTTCACCCTGTCGGGGGCCATGGCGCCTGTCACCATCGCCGGCGCACTGGTGCAGCAGAACGCCGAGGCGCTTGCCGGCATCGCCTTCGCCCAGATGGTGCGCAAGGGCGCGCCCGTCGGCTATGGCGGCTTCACCTCCAATGTCGACATGAAGTCCGGTTCGCCGGCGTTCGGCACGCCGGAATACATGAAGGCGCAGCTTGTCGGCGGCCAGCTTGCCCGCCGCTACAACATCCCCTACCGCACCTCCAACACTTGCGCCGCCAACACGGTCGACGCGCAGGCGGCTTATGAAAGCGTGTTCTCGCTGTGGGGCGCCATCCAGGGCGGCGGCAATCTGATGATGCATGCCGCCGGCTGGCTCGAGGGCGGCCTGCGCTGCTCCTACGAGAAGACCATCCTGGACATCGACCTGCTGCAGATGGTCGCCGAATTCCTGACCCCCCTCGATCTTTCCGAAGAGGCACTCGGCTTCGACGCCATCCAGTCGGTCGGCCCTGGCGGCCATTTCTTCGGCACGCAGCACACGCAGGACCGCTACAAGACCGCCTTCTACTCGCCGATCCTCTCCGACTGGCGCAATTACGAGACCTGGGCGGAAGCCGGCTCGCCGACGGCGCTCGAAAAGGCCAACAAGGTCTGGAAGGAGCGGCTGGCGTCCTATGAGGAGCCTTACATGGACCCGGCCATCCGCGAGGAACTCAACGCCTTCGTCGCCAAGCGGCGGTCCGAAGGCGGCGCGCCGACCGATTTTTGATCGGCCGTGTTGTTGATGAACAGTCGACCCCCACTCCGTCGAGCGGCGCTCGACACCTCTCCCCCGATCGACGGGGGAGAGGAAAGGCGCGAACTTATACCGGCTGGCTCTTTCCTCTCCCTCCAGAGGGGGGAGAGGTGGCGTCGCGAAGCGGCGACGGAGTGGGGGAAGCCGTTCCTGAAACGCGCAGCCGCCGCAAAATTGGTACAACGAAGATAGCGCGTAACCTACGGCAAGCGGGCAACCAGGCGGAAGCATTGCTTTGATGAACAGTCGACCCCCACTCCGTCGAGCTACGCTCGACACCTCTCCCCCGATCGACGGGGTAGAGGAAAGGTGCGAGCTTATACAGGCTGGCTCCCTTCCTCTCCCTCCGGAGGGGGGAAAGGTGGCGCCGCGAAGCGGCGACGGAGTGGGGGAAGCCGTTCATGAAACGCGCAGCCGCCGAAAAACAGGCACAACTCGGCGAGCGAGAAAACTCAGGCAAGGCGACAATCAAGCCGAAGCGCTGCTTTGGCTTGAGTTAAAAGCCCGCAAGCTTGGCGGTTACAAGTTCACGCGACAGTTCTCTATCGAACCATACTACGCTGACTTCGCTTGCCGCGAAAATTGGCTTGTCGTGGAAATCGACGGGCACCAACACGCCGGCAGTTCATATGACCGCCACCGCGACGACTTCATGCGCGCTCAAGGCTATTCGATCCTGCGTGTTTGGAACCATGACGTCCTGAAACATCGCACGTCGGTCTGTGAAACCATCCTCGCCGCGCTTGATGGCAGGCTGGCCGAGAACATCGCTGCATCCGATCTCCGCTTTGTCTTCACACCCCGCTCACCCAATTCAATCTCTTCAAAAACGGACTTATCTAGATGAAATCTCACGTAAAAGCGGTTGTCATCGGCGGCGGCGTCGTCGGCTGCTCGGTTCTCTACCATCTGGCCAAGGCCGGCTGGACCGACATCATGCTGATCGAGCGCTCGGAGCTCACCTCGGGCTCGTCCTGGCATGCGGCGGGAGGCTTCCACACGCTGAACGGCGACCCCAACGTCGCCAAGCTGCAGGCCTATACGGTGCAGCTCTACAAGGAGATCGAGGAGATATCCGGCCAGTCCTGCTCGCTGCACCTGACCGGCGGCGTGATGATGGCTGATACGCCAGAGCGCATGGATTTCCTGCGGCTGGCCCACGCCAAGGGCCGCTATCTCGGCATGGACACAGAGCTGATCACCCCGTCCGAAGCCAAGGCGATGTTTCCGCTGATGGACGAGACCAATTTCGTCGGCGCCATGTGGGATCCGGTGGAAGGCCATCTCGATCCGTCGGGCACCACCATCGCCTACTCCAAGGCGGCAAAAAAACTCGGCGCCGAGATCGTGCTGCGCAACCGCGTTGTGGAACTGACACAGGAGGTCGACGGCACCTGGAACGTCGTCACCGAACAGGGCACGGTGAAGGCCGAGCATGTCGTCAACTGCGGCGGCCTGTGGGCGCGCGAGATCGGCCGCATGGTCGGCGTCGAGCTGCCGGTTCTGGCCATGGAGCACATGTATCTCTTGACCGAGCCGATGCCGGAGGTCGAGGAGTTCAACAAGTCGACCGGCCGCGAAATGATCGGCGTGCTCGACTTCAAGGGCGAGATCTACACCCGCCAGGAGCGCAACGGCATCCTGCTCGGCACCTATGAGAAGGCCTGCAAGCCGTGGTCGCCGGTCAACACGCCGTGGGATTTCGGCCATGAATTGCTGCCGCCCGACCTCGACCGCATCGCGCCGTCGCTGGAAATCGGCTTCAAGCATTTCCCCGGCATCGAGAAGGCCGGCATCAAGCAGATCATCAACGGCCCCTTCACCTTCGCGCTCGACGGCAACCCGCTGGTCGGCCCGGTGCAGGGCCTGACCAATTTTTGGTGCGCCTGCGCCGTGATGGCCGGCTTCAGCCAGGGCGGCGGCGTCGGCTTGGCGCTGTCGAACTGGATGGTCCATGGCGATCCCGGCTTCGACGTCTGGGGCATGGATGTCACCCGCTTCGGCGAATGGGCCGGCCTGCGCTACACCAACGCCAAGGTGCGCGAAAACTATTCGCGCCGCTTCTCCATCCGCTTCCCCAATGAGGAACTCCCGGCGGCACGCCCGGCGCAGACGACCCCGCTCTACGACACGATGCTGGCCAACAACGCCGTCATGGGCGACAGCTGGGGCCTTGAGACACCGCTCTGGTTCGCACCTGAAGGCAAGGAACCCAGGGATATCGTCTCCTTCCACCGCTCCAACGATTTTGGGCCGATCGGCGAGGAAGTGCGCGCCACGCGTGAGCGTGTCGGTGTCACCGAGATCGCCAATTTTGCCAAATACGAAGTCTCGGGACCCGCGGCCGAGGATTTCCTCAACCGGCTGATGACCAACCGCATGCCGAAGACCCGCCGCATCGTGTTGACGCCGATGCTCAACGAATTCGGCAAGCTGATCGGCGACTTCACCATCGCCAAGGCGGCAGAAGACCGCTTCATGATCTGGGGCTCGTCGGCGGCGCAGAAATACCACATGCGCTGGTTCGAGAAGCACCTGCCGAAGGACGGAACGGTGCGCATCCACCGCTTCGACCAGACCCTGGTCGGCCTGTCGATCGCCGGGCCGAAATCACGGGACTTGCTGCAGAAACTGGTCGATGTCGACGTCTCGACAAAAGCCTTCCGCTTCATGGATTTCCGCGAGATGGCGGTCGGCGGGGCGCCCTGCATGGTCAACCGCATCACCTACACCGGCGACCTCGGCTATGAAATCTGGATGGCGCCGGCCTACGAGCGCCTGGTTTACAAAGCGATCAAGGACGCCGGCGAGGAATTCGGCCTTGTCGATTTCGGCATGCGCGCGCTGCTCTCCATGCGCCTCGAAAAGAATTTTCCGACCTGGTTCCGCGAGTTGCGGCCGATCTACGGCCCGTTCGAAGGGGCGATGGACCGCTTCATCAAACTGGAGAAGAACGACTTCATCGGCCGCGAGGCTGCCGCCAAGGAACAGGTCGAGGGTCCGAAGCTGCGCCGCGTCTCCTTCATCGTCGATGCCGCCGACGCCGACGTCATGGGCGACGAACCGATCTGGGCCAAGGTCAGCAAGGACTACGGCACGGTGGAAAAGCCGCATGGCTATGGCGCGCCACGCTTCGACAAGGGCGGCAAGGAAATACGCGGCTCCAAGGCTGCCGAAGGCGCGTCCGCCGTGCGCGGCATCGTCGACGGCGACTGGCGCGTGGTTGGCTGGGTCACGTCGGGCGGCTATGCGCATTATGTGCAGAAGTCGATGGCGCAAGGCTATGTGCCGGCGGCTCTTGCCGAGGACGAAAGCGCGGGCCTGTTCGAGATCGAGATCCTCGGACACCGCCGGCCGGCCCGCATCAACGTCGAAGCGCCTTTCGACCCGAGCGGCGAGAAGATGCGGACCTGAGGTTCGACCATGGACAGCGCGGGGCCGAAGGGCAGCTTTGGCCGCCATCGCAAGATCATGCCGTTCGAGCCAGGCTCGATCGAGGCCCTCCGCGACGCCTCCCGCCGGAAGGCGGCTTCGCTCAACCAGCATGTGCTGGGCTATGGCGCGCAGGCCGAAGCTGAATGGGCCGCGGCAGGCATTGCCGCGCCCGATCTGCCTGCCATGCGTCAATACCGGCTGGAGCGTATCCGCGCCGAGCTGAAGCGGCGCGGCTATGCCGGCGCCCTGCTCTACGACCCCGTCAACATCCGCTACGCCACCGACTCGACCAACATGCAGCTGTGGGTGGCGCACAACCCGACGCGGCATTGCTTTGTCGCCACCGACGGCCCGGTGGTGCTGTTCGACTATTTTTCCTGCGAGCACCTGTCCGATCATTCCGGCGTCGTCGACGAGGTGCGGCCGGCGGTGTCGTGGATGTACCTCTATAGCGGCGAGTTGACCGAGCAAAAAGTCCGCCGCTGGGCCGCCGGGATCGCCGATCTGGTGAAAGAGCATGGCGGCGGCAACAGCCGCATCGCCGTCGATCACATCAACCCGGAAGGCGTCGAGGAACTGGCGCGGCTTGGTATCTCCATCGGCAATGGCGAAGCGGTGATGGAAAATGCGCGGCTGATCAAGTCGCCTGACGAAATCCTCGCCATGCGCCGCGCCATCGTCGCCTGCGAGGCGGCGATGGGCGAAATGGAACAGGCGCTGAAGCCTGGCATTTCCGAAAATGAGTTGTGGGCGGAACTGCATCGCGGCAACATCGCGCGCGGCGGCGAATGGATCGAGACCCGGCTGCTGACGTCAGGTCCGCGCACCAACCCATGGTTCCAGGAATGCTCGTCACGCAAGATTGTATCAGGCGACCTCGTCGCCTTCGACACCGACCTGATCGGTCCCTACGGCTTCTGCGCCGACCTGTCGCGGACATGGCTGTGCGGCGATGCAAAGCCGACCAATGAACAGCGCGACCTGTTCCGTATCGCCGCCGATCAGATCGAGCACAACACGGCACTGATGCAGCCGGGCATCTCGTTTCGCGACCTCGTCGAGCGCTCGGCCGTGCCACCGGGAGACTGCTTCCCGACGCGATACGGCGTGCTCTATCATGGCGTCGGCCTGGCCGACGAGTATCCGACACTACCGCATGCCAGCGACTGGACATCGGACACGCCGGACGGCGTGCTGGAACCGGGCATGGTGCTGTGCGTGGAAAGCTATATCGGCCGGCTTGGCGGGCGCGAAGGCGTCAAGATCGAGGAACAGATCCTGATCACCGAGACCGGCAACGAACAGCTCTCAACCTACCCGTTGGATGCGAGGCTGCTCGGCTAGCCCGGCAAGGGCCTCGCGCAACGCCCCAACCGTCTTTTCCGGTGTCACCGCGGCGGTGATGTAAGGCAGGCCTTTGCGCCGCCCGGTCCAGCCGATGACCACCACCTTTTTCGCCGCCGGCTCGAAACGCTGCGCCAGTGCCCAGCTCTCGCAGTCGATGGCCGCTATATCGGCCTTGCCCTCGGCAATTGCCACGATCGAGGAACGGTGCCCACCGCTTTCGCTGCGCGAGGCAAAGAGGTCAAGGCTCTCGCCCATCGCCTCCAGGTCGCGCGTCAAACCGAGGAACCCCGACATCGAATCGAGGCTGTTGAAGGTGAAGCGCTTGCCACGGATGCGATCGAGTGGGACCAGCGGGCTGCCGTCATTGGGCGAGGCAACCGACGGCGCGCCATCCGCCAGCATGACGATAGCGCTGGAATAGAGCTCGCCCTGCCCGCCTTCGTAGGCGTCGTAGCTTGGCTGGGCGACCACCTGCACATGCCTGGACAGGCCGAGTTCCATCGGCCCCCAGCAGGTCTGCGCGAACAGCAGCGCCGGGTGCAGCCACAGTCTGTGAAAATCGAGTTCGTCCGGCGGCAATGTCGCTGGATCGGGTGCGATCAATGCACCGGCAGCATCACGAATTCCGCCCGGCACCGGCGGCAGGTCACCATTGCGACGCGCGATGGTTTCCGGCGCGTCAATGCCCTTTCCCCGGAAAGCATCGCGCAGCAGCACCCATTGCGCGTCGACCTCGCCGCGCACTTCGGGCCAATCATACATCGGCAACGCCGCAACCAATTCACTCATGCCGATATCAAATCATCATGTCGGGAAAAAGGATCGCAAAAACGCGGCGTCCAATCAGAATTGGCCGACACGGACCCCCGGATAGGCCGGATTATTCCTTGGGCGGCTCGGCGGGAACCGGCGCACTGCCAAGCCCGCTGATGCTGCGCGCCCTGATGCGCGGCTTGAAGGCCCTGCCCGGCTCGGCTTGACGCCGCAGCACCGGGTGCACGATCGGCTCTTTTGCCTTGAAGGCGTAAGCCTTGATCAGCGCGAAATAGTTCGGATAGGCATAGCCATTGTTCATCCGCAGCCATTCCTCACGGCGGTCACGAAACAGCTTGGGTAGCTTGTACCAGGCCACGGTCGGGGTCTTGTGGTGGACGAAGTGCAGATTGTTGTTGAGGAACAGGAACGACAGCGGCGAACGCTCGACGATCACCGTGCGACCTTCCGGATGTTCCGACCATTGATGCTCGGCGAACGTGCGGATCGAGATCAGCGACTGGCCGAGCCAGACCGGCACGAGAATGTAAAGCCACAGCGGGATGCCGAAGCCGAACTGGACGATCGGCAGCACGACGGCAAGGCCGATCGCGTGCAGCAGCCACGCCTTGCGGATCGCCTTGTCGCCGGCGAACATCTGCTTGGCGTCGTCGATGAAGAAGCCGACGCAGGACAGCCACGGGCCGAGCACGAAGCGGCCGGCCATGGTGTTGTTGATCTTGAGCAGGAATTTCATCGTCGGCGGCAGCTCGTCATGCTGCCAGAGCGCCTGGTAATAACTCTCTGGATCGTCCAACGGGTCGGTCAGCCGCTCGTCGGCGTGGTGGCGCAGATGGATGGTCTTGAAGCGGCGGAATGGCCAGACCAGACCGATCGGCAGGAACACGAAGGCTTCGTTCACCCGCGCGTTGCGTGTCGGATGACCGTGCAGCACTTCGTGCATGATTGACGATTGCAGTGCAGCGGTGAAAGCCAGCACGGCGAGCGCCAGGACGGGATAGGATGGCCAGAGCAGAAAACCGGTGGCGAGCCATGTTGCGTAGCAGAAGAAGGCGAGTATCACGGTTGGCCACTCGATGGCCGGTGCGCTGTGTCGCCTGATGCTCTTGCTCGTCATGCTATCGACCACTGTCCCTCAGTCGCCGGAAACCCCAATTGGCTCCTGACAGCATAGTGTCAGGAGAAATGATTCCACTCAACGAGACAAAGTGCACAAGCTGTTGCGATTGCGCATTTTCGACCGCACATGTTATACATTGTAAACAGCCTTAGGGATTCATTTACGCCTGAGGCGCGCTCGGAAGCGATTCGGCGCAAATTTTTCCTCAATCGAGGTGGAGCCCGCACATGGACAAGCGCGACCTGTCGACGATCTTCCGCGAACGCCTGAAAATGCTCTTGACACGCTCCGACCTGAACCAGTCGGCCTTCGCGACCGCGGTCGGCATCGACCGCTCGGCGCTATCGCAGCTGCTGTCGGGCGCCTCGACCCGCCTGCCCCGCGCCGAAACGCTGCTCAACATCGCCGCCGAGTTCAAAGTGTCGCTGGACTGGCTACTCGGCCTCAGCCAGGACGAGGGTCTCACCGGCGAAATCCGCGAGAGCCTGGAGATCGAGGAGGCACCCGACGGTTTCGACCGCACGCTGCTGGCCAAATGGCATGCCGAGGCGGCAGGCACCAAGATCCGCTACGTGCCGGCCGGCATCCCCGACCTCCTGCGCACCGAAGCACTGGTCGACTACGAAGCCGGCATCACCAACAAGAGCCGCCTGGCGCAAGCCGGAGAAACGCAATACCGCATCGACTACAACAGGCGGCCGGAAACCGACATGGAAGTCTGCATGCCGCGCCACACGCTGGAGATTTTTGCACGCGGGCTGGGTGTCTGGGACCGTTTCCCCGAAGCCGACCGGCGCGCGCAGCTGCTGCACATGGCGACGCTGCTCGACGACCTCTATCCGACCTTCCGGCTGTTTCTCTATGACGGGCGGATGCGCTATTCGATCCCCTACACCATCTTCGGCCCCTATCGCGCCGCCATCTATGTCGGCGACATGTATCTGGTGCTCAACGCCACCCAGCCGATCCAGACGCTGATCCAGCATTTCGACAATCTGATCCGGGCCGCCGACATCAATGCGCACGAGGCGTCCGGCTTCGCGCACAGACTGGCCGGCATGTCGTTCCCAACAGGCACTGTCTGATCTCTGGCAACGATGATCCCTCGGACGGAAACCGGCCTCCGCATTGGCGGCCGCGCTACCGTTATTTCATTGACTACACATAAAGACTTCTTTATATCCTTATCCGACTTCGAACATGAAAGCCAATCCGATGACGACCATCAACCCGATCGATGCGCTGCTGGCTAAAAAGGGCGTCCTGCTGGCCGATGGCGCCACCGGCACCAATTTGTTCGCCATGGGTCTGGAGGCCGGCGAGGCACCCGAGCTGCTGAACGAGACGGCGCCCGACACCATCACCAGCCTGCACCAGAAATTCGTCGATGCCGGCGCCGACATCATCCTCACCAACTCGTTCGGCGGCACCCGTCACCGCTTGAAGCTGCACCATGCGCAGGACCGCGCGCATGCGCTGAACAAGCGCGCCGCCGAGCTTGCTCGTGCCGTCGCCGACAGAGCCGGCCGCAAGGTGATCGTCGCCGGCTCGGTCGGACCGACCGGCGAATTGCTGGTGCCGCTTGGCGCCATGACCTATGACGAGGCGGTCGAATCCTTCGCCGAGCAGATCGAGGGTCTCAAGGCCGGTGGCGCCGAAGTCGCCTGGATCGAGACGATGTCGGCTCCCGACGAGATCCGCGCCGCCGCCGAGGCTGCCATCCGCGTCGGCCTGCCCTACACCTATACCGGTTCCTTCGACACCGCTGGCCGCACCATGATGGGCCTGCTGCCCAGGGATATCCACGGCGTCACCGATGGGTTGTCGCAGGCGCCGCTCGGCGTTGGTGCCAATTGTGGCGTCGGCGCATCCGACATCCTGGCCTCGCTGCTCGACATGACCGAGGCGAAGCCGGAGGCGACGGTCATCGTCAAGGGCAATTGCGGCATCCCCGAATTCCGCGGCACCGAGATCCATTATTCCGGCACACCCGAACTGATGGCCGACTATGTCAGGCTCGCCGTCGATGGCGGCGCCAAAATTATCGGCGGCTGCTGCGGCACCTCGTTCCAGCACCTGGCCGCCATGCGCAAGGCGCTCGACGCGCACACCAAGGCGGATCGTCCGACGGTTGCCGCGATCGTCGAGCGCATCGGTCCGATGCGCAACAAGGTGGCGACGGAAAACACCACCGAGACCAGCGAAGCCCGCCGTGAGCGCCGCCGCAGCCGGGCCTGACCTTATCGGTTTTCGATTATTCGCTGTTGTCGGCGTAGCTCGACTGCGCCGACTTGAAGTCGACCACATTGTCGCCGCGCATCGTCATCAGCGCGCCTGAAGCGCTGGGGTCGGTGATCTGTTCCAGCATGATGCGGAAGCGGTCGTTGGTCAGCGCCGATATGGCGGTATGGCGCGCTTGCGCGACATCGTCACTGATACGCCTGGATTCCGATGATGGGGCCGATGAAACCGCCGAGGCGTCTGGCGCTGGAGGTATCGAGTTGGCGATAGTCCTGATCTGCAATTTCGGCTCCCTCAAGCCCAGTACACCTGTCCTGCGTAACAAGGAGAGGGTTGCCATCCAGTACCGGAAATGCCGCGCAATTTAACGACCCGGAAAATCCGCGAAAAAGGCCGGCAAGGTTTCCCTCGCCGGCCTGCCTCACCCGCCCGCGGTTGGTTCCCCGTATCAGAACGATCCCATCTGAAAGAAACCGGCCGTCATCACCACTTACCGGTTACCGCCCAGCGCAGAGGCAAGGCGCACAAGCGAGAGGAACTCGGCCCTGTACCCAAACGGGTCGGCTCCTCGAGCGGCGGTGGCGATCTCCATAATCTTGTCGTAGCCGAACTTCGCGGTCGCATCCTGGTCGCGCAGCTTCTGGCCGAAGGCGGCGACCGCGACGGAGAAGCGCTGGTCGGTGCTGGCCTGGTCGAAGGACGAAATCTCGTTGGCCGAGGTCACCGGCGTGGTGATCAGCTTCGAGACGTCTTCATTCGGAAGCTTGTAGCGGATCTTGACGAAGGCATATTCGTCCGCGTTGGCGACGCCGCCATTGTCCACCGACGCCTGACCATAACGCAGCGCGTCGATCTGCTCGCCGCCGCTGCCCTTTGGCGTGATTTCATAGATCGCGGTAACGGAATGGCCCGAACCAATGTCGCCGGCATCGACGCGGTCATTGTTGAAATCCTCGCGGTTCAAGGCGCGGGTCTCGTAGCCGATCAGGCGATATTCCGAGACCTTGTTCGGGTTGAACTCGACCTGGATCTTCACGTCCTTTGCGATGGTGAACAACGTCGACGAGGCATCCTCGACCAGCACCTTTTCGGCCTCGGCCAGCGTATCGATATAGGCGGCGGTGCCGTTCCCGTTCTGGGCAATGGTTTGCATCATCTGGTCGTTCAGATTGCCGCGGCCGAAGCCGAACACCGACAGGAAGACACCGGTCTTGCGCTCTTTTTCGATCAGCCGCTTCAGATCGTCGTCGTCGGTCTGGCCGATATTGAAGTCGCCGTCGGTGGCGAGCATCACCCGGTTGACGCCGTCCTTGACGAAGGATTTTTGCGCCAGCCTGTAGGCTTCCTTGATGCCCGCCTCGCCGGCCGTGCTGCCGCCGGGCGTCAGATTGTCGATGGCGTTGAGGATCTTGTCCTTTTCGGACGCCTTGGTCGGCTCCAGGACTGTGCCGGCGTCACCGGCATAGGTGACGATCGAAATGGTGTCGTCGGCCTTCAGCTTGCTGACCAGCAGCCGGAAGGCCGATTTGAGCAGCGGCAGCTTGTCCGGCTCGTCCATCGAGCCCGAGACATCGATCAGGAACACCAAATTGGCCTTCGGCTGCTCGGTCGGCTTGACGTCAAAACCCTTGATGGCGACATGCATCAGCCTGGTCTGCGTGTTCCATGGCGTCGGCATGACGCTGACTGTCGAGTTGAACGGCGTCGAGGCGGAGTCCGGCCCCTTCCAGTCATAGGGGAAGTAGTTGATCATTTCCTCGACACGCACCGTGTCGGCCTGCGGCAGATAGCCTTGCTTCAGCGAACTGCGCACGAAGGAATAGGAGGCCGTGTCGACGTCGATCGAGAAGGTCGAGACCGGGTCCTCGAGTGCTGCATGCACCGGATTGGTCTTGAAATCCTCGATACGGTCGCGATTTTCCTCCTGCGGCAGCATCTGGTCGGCCGGCGCCATGGCCGGCTGCTGCGGCGCCATCAGCTTCGACTCCGCCGCCATGCGGGCTCGCGAGGTGCTGGGTACACTTGCAGCGCCATCCAGTGCGAATTCACCTGTCGGTGCCGGTGGCGCAGGCTCGGCCAGCACACCGCGCTCCAGCGCATTTTGTTGTGCAGCGCCCCCAGCAACGGTCGATTCGGATTTCTGCGGCGAGGCCGGCGCCACAAGCGCATCGGTGGCGTCGCGGCTTTCCACATCGGCGTCCGCCTTCTTGTCCTTCTCCAACTCGCCGCGAGCCGGCTTCGGCTCGGCGGTCGTCGGCTTCACCGTCGTCGGCTTGTCGGCCAGCGTCTCGGTGATCTTCTCGTCGCCGCCGAATTTGGGCGGCTGTTCCCTCAGCAAATGGAAGGTGGCGTATCCGGCGATCGGCAGGGCGACGAGCCCGGCAAGGGCCGGCGTGGCAATAAGTTTCTTTTGCATGATCTCGCTCCAGAGCTTTTGTGCTCGCTCTATGAGACGAAGCCCGCCAACCGATCCTTGGAAGACAGCAGAAATATTTTCCTGATCATAGGCGCGCAGGGCGGCCTCGAAGGCACGTGCCTTGGCATCCTTGGCGGGCGCCGGTGCTGCGATATCGCGCAGTCTGTTGAGTTCATTGTCGTCGACCATGGTCACACTTCCCCGGCCGCGCGCATCAGCGTCTTAAGCCGTTTCTTCGCTTCATGGATGTGCCAGGAAACCGTCGTCTCCGAGATCGCCATCGCCTCAGCGGCGGCCGCATGGCTCAGGCCCTCGCCATAGACCAAAAGCACGGCGTCGCGCTGCTTGTCCGGCAATCGCCGGACGGCGGCCCACAGCGCTTCGGCAGGGTCTTCCGGTTCGACCGACGCCTCGCCCGAGATCAATGCATGGACGCCATAGGCCTCGGTCTTGACGGTCTCGCGGGCGGACTTTCGCATCATGTCGCGCGCGGCGTTCATCGTCACGGAATAGAGCCATGTCGTGAAAGCGCCGCCGCCGCGATAGTCGCGGATCGCCTTGCCCAGCCTGACGCAGACTTCCTGGGCGATGTCTTCGGCATCGGCCTTCCTGCCGCACCAGCGATAGGCGGCGCGATAGACGAAGTCATAGTGCCTTTCCAGCAATGTGCTGAAGGCCCCTCTGTCTCCGCCCTTCGCCCGCCCGATCAGTTCGGCGTCGGAGGCTTCGCTCTCATCCAGCATCATAGCCATCATTTGCCTGTTGGACGAAGGCTAATGGCTAATCCTTGGGGCAATGGAAAGATTTTTTTGGAAACCGCCGGATCGTGACCGCCGACACCCCGCTTGACACATCCATATCTCGGCGGTTATACGTCAATCAATAGCCACAGGGTTATCGATCCCAGATGACGAACGCTCACGATGTCCTCTTCAGAACGCTCTCCGATCCGACGCGTCGGGCAATCTTCGAGCGCCTGTGCCGGCAAGGCGAGCAGACGGTCGGCGCCCTGACGGCTCAGTCGGGGGTCTCGCAGCCGGCGGTGTCGAAGCATCTCGGCGTGCTCAGGCAGGCCGGGCTCGTGCGTGACCGCCATCAAGGACGGCAGACCCATTATAGCGCCCAGCTCGCAGCACTTTCCCCGCTGACCGACTGGACGAACCAGATGAATGCGTTCTGGCAGAGCCGGTTCGATGATCTCGAAAATTTGCTCAAAAGAATGGACCAATGACCAACATCGCGACCGAAACGCGCTCCGTCATCGTCGAACGTGAGATCCCCTATCCGCCGGAAAAAATCTGGCGCGCGCTGACCCAGCCGCATCTCATCGAGGAATGGCTGATGAAGAACGACTTCAAGCCAGTCGTGGACCACCGTTTCAATCTGCGAAAGGAACCGCAGCCTGACGTGAGCATCGTTGTCGACTGTCAGGTAACAGTCGTCGAATTGAACAAGACACTATCCTACACGTGGCAGGCCTATGGCCTCGAGAGTGTCGTCACCTGGACTCTCATGCCGACCAGCACGGGCACCCGGTTGCGCATGGAACAATCCGGCTTCCGGCCGGACCAGGAGCAGGCGTATCGGGGCGCGACGAGCGGGTGGCGGCAGTACTTTACGAATCTGAGTCAAGTCCTGGCGCGGATAGATTGAAACCTGCCGGTGCGGATCGGTGGTCCGCGTCGGCTGTTTTGACAGGAGGAACTATTGGACTGGAACATGTGGGTTCGGCAAATTCATCGCTGGCTGTCGATCATCTTTACGCTGACCGTCATCGCCAACTTCGCCACCATGGCATTCGGGCAGCCTCCCGCCTGGGTGGTCTACTCGCCGCTCTTGCCGCTCCTCCTGCTGCTGTCCAGCGGTCTGTACATGTTCGTGCTGCCCTATGCCGCCAAGGGACGCGGCGCGCAGCGTGCGCGCGGATAGGAGTAGGCAGAATGGTCAAGACACAGGGTCAGTTGACCAAGGCCAAGGCTGCGCCAGTGCTGCTCTCGGGCGGCAACCCGCAAATCGCCAAGGGCGATGGTGACGCCCCGGTGCAGGCCTATATCGCTGCGATGCCGGGTTGGAAGCGCGGCCTGGGCGAACGCCTCGACGCGCTCATCGAGCGCAACGTGCCGGACGTCCGCAAAGCCGTGCGATGGAACTCGCCCTTCTACGGCATCGAAGGCCAGGGCTGGTTCGTGAGTTTCCATGTCTTCACCCACTATTTGAAGGTAACCTTCTTCAGTGGCATCTCATTGCAGCCGATCCCACCTGGCGGCACGGCCAAGAGCAAGGATGTGCGCTGGATCGACATCCGCGAAGACGATCAGTTCGATGAGGCGAGGATGGTGGAATGGATCAAGCAGGCCGCGGCCCTGCCCGGCTGGATCCCGTAATGACCGACTATGACAGAGGAAAATGAGCGATGAAGATCAAGCTGACCAGCGTGTATGTGGACAACCAGGAAAACGCACTGCGCTTCTACACCGACGTGCTGGGCTTCACCAAAAAGGCCGATTTCAGCAATGGGCCTTATCGCTGGCTGACCGTGGCCTCGGCCGAAGAGCCTGATGGGACCGAACTGCAGCTCGCGCTCAACGACAACCCGGCCGCCAAGGCCTATCAAGAAGCCATTTTCAAGCAGGGTCAGCCCGCGATCATGTTCTTCACCGACGACGTCAAGGGCGACTACGAGCGCATCAAGGCGAAGGGCGGCGCGTTCACCATGCCGCCGACCGAAGTGACCGGTTCGACCATCGTCCAGATGAACGACAGCTGCGGCAATCTCGTTCAGATCACCCAACTGACGCGCTGGTGACAGGCAGCGGTTGAACGCGTCGAGGCACAGGAAGGCACCCAATGACCCCCTCGCAACAAATCGACCAATTGATCGCCGGCCTCTCGGACTGGCGCGGCGAGACGCTCGCCCGCATCCGCAAGACCATCCTTGCAGCCGACCCGGACATCGTCGAGGAGTGGAAGTGGATGGGCAGCCCGGTATGGTGTCTCGACGGCAACATCGTGGTCGGCAACGCCCACAAGGACAAGGTGAAGCTGACCTTTTCCCATGGCGCCAGCCTGCCGGACCCCGACAAGCTGTTCAACAACGGTTTCGGCGGCAAGGTGTGGCGGGCAATCGATATCCTTGAGGGCGATAGGCTCGATGAGCGTGCTTTGAAAGACCTCGTCCGCGCAGCGATCGATTACAACCAGGCCAAAAAGAAGAAGAAGGCGACTGCTGGGACGAAGCCACGGACGTAAGTCTAGGCCGCCTGCCCCGCAACCCAGCCCGATGACCATGCCCACTGGAAATTATAGCCGCCCAGCCAACCCGTGACATCGACGACTTCGCCGATGAAAAACAGGCCCGGCACGGATTTCGCCTGCATCGTCTTCTGGTCCAGCCCGTTGGTGTCGACTCCGCCCAGCGTCACTTCGGCGGTGCGGTAGCCCTCCGAGCCGGCAGGCTTGATGCGCCAGTCATTGACTGCGGCAGTTATGGTTTTCATCTGGGCGTCGGAAAGATCGGCAAGGTTGCCGTCGATCCCGGTGCGCTCGGCGATCGACTGCGCAAGCCGCTTCGGCAGATGATTTGCCAGCACCGTCTGTACCGCTTGCCGCCCATTGCTTCGCTTGGCCACCCGAATGAGGTCCGCCACGTCAACTCCCGGCAGCATGGCGATGCGGATTTCATCGCCCTCGCGCCAATAGGAAGAGATCTGCAGGATGGACGGTCCGCTGACGCCGCGATGCGTAAACAGCATCGCTTCGGAAAACCGCGTCTTGCCGCAGGCGACTTCCGCGTCGACGGCGTTGCCGGCCAGCGGCGCCAGCCGTTCGAGCGTGTTTGCGTCGAAGGTCAGCGGAACGAGCGCCGGCCGCGTTTCGACAACAGCAAGGCCGAACCGCTCGGCAAGCTCATAGCCGAAGCCGGTCGCCCCCATCTTGGGGATCGACTTGCCGCCGCAGGCCACGACCAGCGACTGGCAAGTGACCAAGCCTGTGGAGAGGGTGAGCGCAAACCCCTCCACGGTTTTGCGGACATCCTCAACGCTGGCCGAGAGCGCCAGCTCCACGCCCCTGCCCTGCATTTCCGAGACCAGCATGTCGATGATCTGGCGTGCGGAGCCATCGCAGAACAGCTGCCCAAGTGTCTTCTCGTGATAGGCAATGCGGTGGCGTTCGACGAGGGCGATGAAATCGCGCTGCGTGTAGCGGCTGAGCGCCGAAATGCAGAAATGCGGATTGCCCGACAGAAAATTCTTCGGGCTGGCATGGATGTTGGTGAAATTGCACCGGCCGCCGCCGGAGATGCGGATCTTTTCGCCAGGCATTGCCGCATGATCGAGGATCAGCACCGAACGGCCGCGCTTGGCCGCCTCCACGGCGCACATCATTCCAGCGGCACCCGCGCCGATGATCACGACATCATAGGATTGCATCAGGCTATTCGTTCCCGCTCGACCCACTCACATGGGGCCGCGCCACTTGTGCTGCCTGATACCGCGAACGGGACGGGCAGCCAACAGGCAAGAACAGCCGCGGAAGGCTTAGATCAGCGTCTCGGCGAACAACGTCGTCAGCCGCTTCCAATGACGTTCGGCACCCGCGGCGTTGAAAACGCTATGATCGGGCACGCACCAGCCATGCGCCATCCCGGCATAGTTCTCGATGACATGATCGACTTCAGCGACCCGCAGCGCTTCGGCCAGCCGCGCCGACTGTTCCGGCGGGAAACTCCTGTCGACGCCGGATGTGCCGACATAGACGCGCCCCTTGATGGAGGCTGCCTTGCGATGCGGGCTGTCGGCGGCGTCGCTGGCCAGATTGCCGCCATGGAAGCTTGCGGCCGCTTTTATCCGGTCGGGATAGGTTGCAGCCGCATTCAATGATCGACCGCCGCCCATGCAATAGCCGACGGTGCCGATCGGCCCGGTGATGCCCTCGGCAGCAAGCGCATCGAGGAACGCATCGCCGTCGCTGATGGTCATGTCCTGTGTCGTGCCGCTGACCAGCGCCATCAGCGGGATTTTGGTCTTTTCCTCGGCGAACGCGGTCTTGGCGTCGAACGGCCCGTAGGGCGCATTGCGGTAGAATAGGTCGGGCACCAGCACCGCATAGCCTTCATTCGCCAGGCGGTCGGCCATACTGTCGAGCGCCGGCCGCGGACCGAAGGCGTCCTGATAGAGAATGACGCCGGCCTTGGCAGGAGATGCGTTTGCCGAGCGGAAAAGCCCAGCATTGGCAACACCATCCCTGGTCTTGATCTGAAGGTCGTGTTTCGTCATCGCCCGCTCCGTTCGACTGATGCGCGATACATAGCCGCGCAAGCCTATACGGCAAGGCGTTCCCTGAACCCGGCAGTCAACATTTCGTGCAGGATTGCGTGACGCTATTGCTCGCCCTCGCGCACGGTCCGCGCGCCGACATGCAGCGCACGGCCGGCACCGAGCCCCATGATGGCTACGCCAAGCCCGAGCGCGACGAACAGGAACGCCGTCCCCGAAAAACTGCCGGTCCAATCGCGGATCAGGCCCACCAGCAGCGGGCCGAATGCCGCCAGTACATAGCCGACGCCTTGCGCCATGCCTGAAAGATGCGCGGCGACATGCGAATCCGGCGAACGCAGCACGATCAAGCTCATGGCAGCCGCGATCAGGCCACCCTGCCCGATGCCTTGCAGGACCGCCCAGAACAGCACCGTCGACGTCGGCGCAAAGAGAATGCCGAGCAGCGCGATCACCGCTATGGCAACGAGCGCCACATTGATGCCGCGCTGGTCCTTCAGCCGCATCGCAAAGGATGGCACGGCGAGGCACGTGATGACCTGCGCCATCACCGACACCGAAACCATCGCGCCGGCGGTGGCCGCGTCAAAGCCGCGCTCGCGCAGGATCGGCGCCAGCCAGCCGAAGATGCAATAGGCAAGTGCCGACTGCAGCCCCATGAACAGCGTCACCTGCCAAGCCAGGCGATCGCGCCAAAGCCCGACGACGTGAAAGCCGCGATGACTGACCTGCCGACGGCTGCCCAGCGCCTGCGGGATCCAGATCAGCAGCACGACCAGCGTCGGCACCGCCCAGGCAGCGAGCGCTCCCGACCATGAACCGGTGACAAAATGCTCGATCGGCAGCGTGAAGCCGGCAGCGGCAGCCGAGCCGGCGCAGAGCGCCATGGTGTAGAACCCGGTCATGATAGCGGCCCTGTCGGCGAAATCGCGCTTCACCAGGCCCGGCAGCAGCACATTGCCGATGGCAATCGCGCCACCGGCCAGGAATGTGGCGACAAACAGCAGGGGAACCGTACCGAACCAGCGCAGGCCGGTTCCCAGCACCAGCAAGGCGAGCGCCCCGAGCAAAGTGCGCTCGGCTCCATAGCGCTGCGCAAGCCTTGGCGCGAAGGGCGCGAACAGGCCGAGGCACAGGACGGGCAGCGTCGTCAGCAGGCTGGCGCCGGTCGTCGAAAGACCGGTTGCCTGCATCACCTCGGGCAACAGCACCGACAGGCTGGAAAACAGCGGCCTCAAGCTGAAGGCGATCAGCACAAGGCTTGCGCCAAGCATGATGCGCGCCGCACGGCTGCGCAGTTCAGGCGGCTGCGGCATGGGCAGGCTGTCGGCCTCGGCATCGACGAGTTCCAGACCCTCGACCTCGGCCTTCGGATCAGGCTGACGAAAACTCTGGTTCATTGCGAAAGCAGTCTTTCAAGTTGGGCAAGCACCGGCGCCATGAAGGCTCGGACGGCGGCAACGGCGCGCTCGGGATCGCTCGCGGCAATGGCGTCGACGATTGCCGCATGCGCCTGGTGGTCCGGTTCGGGCAGATCGCCGTCGATGGTGGCATGGATGGTCTCGGTGATGGCGGCGGTGAAGAAGTCATAGAGCTCCATCATCGCCCTGTTGCCGGACGCCGCGACGACGGATTTGTGGAAAGCAAGATCGCGCCGGATGAAGGCTTCGCTTCCGCCGTCGGCGACGGTGCCGCGCGCGGCAAGCAATTGCCGCATCCGCTCGAGGTCGGCTGGCGTGTGACGCAAGGCGGCGAGCCTCGCGGCCTCGAGGTCCAGCGCCGCCCGCGCCTCCCACTGATCGCGCAAGCCGCTGCGTTTGACCCGGTCAAGCGCGGCAGAAGTATCGACGGCGGAGCGCACATAGGTGCCCGAGCCCTGACGCGTATTCAGCAACCCCTGCGAGACCAGCACCCGCACCGCCTCGCGGACGGTGCCCCGACTGACTGACAGAAGGTCGGTCAGAGCTGCCTCGTTGGGGATACGCTCGCCGACACCCCAGCGGCCGCTGACGATTTCAGCCCGCAGGCTCTCGGTGGCGCTGTCGGTGAGATTGGTTCGGAGAGCAGGTTGCATCGGCCTATTCATCAAGTCATCAGATGACTTGATGAATAGGCTTGCTTCTAACTGCCGTCAAGATGCTCGAAGCGAAGAGCACCACGCAATGGGAATGGATCAGTTGGTGGCTCGTGCGAAGCTCGCCATGTGGAAGGCCTGAACCTCCGGCGGATAGCGATACTCCGTGCCATAGGGGCACGCATTGCGATCAAGGCAGCCGCCGCTGCGGCAAGGCGAGCCGCCGGCTCCACGCACATGCGTCAGGCAGGATTGATAAGCAAATCCTTGCGCGGAATAGGCGTCGGCCGGACAAGATTTCAGGCAAGGTTTCTCGACGCAGCTATCGCAAAGGTGAGGCGCCGTTTCGCCGGCTTGAATCGGAAGCTCGTCCTCGAACAGCAGCGCACCGCGATAGGCATGCCATAGCCCGTATTGCGGATGCATGAGGATGCCGAGCGGCGACGGCTTCAGTCCCTCCGCCCGCATCGCCCATTGCTGAAACGGCAGATAAGGTCTGTCGGAAGGGGAAACGGCTCGCGCCCCGAATGCCTCGGCCACGGCTCCGATCACTTCGCGCGACCACGTGTCGAGCGGATTGGCGATGGTCTGCGATTGCTTGTCGATCCAGCGCAGGAAATGCGGCCAAGGCGCTGCACCCGCCTGCCCGACCAGCAGGACGGATTTGACGGGAGCACCTGAGAGGTCGGCAAACGGGGTTTCGCTCGCTCCGCACTTGAAGCCGCCGCGCAGGATGAGGCCATGGGCCGAAAGCACGGTCGCGATGTCCTCAACCCGGCGCCCCGCGGCAATCATTCCTTCTTGACCGGATCGGAGAACGCGCTCCGCCAGACTTCCTTGTGGATGATGTTGGCGACTTTAGCCCCGCCTGACTCGGGCTCCTTTCAAGTGAAGGCGTCGGGCATCGACCCCTTCTTCTTGGCGATGAAGTCCTGCAACGCTTCGTCGATGCTCGGATCGAGATACGGCGCCTCGTAGCTCTCCAGCCAGCGGCGGGCGAGTTCGTTGGCACGTTGGGGCGCGGTCTTCTCGCCTTCGGCCAGCCACTGCTCGTAGGAATTGTTGTCGGCGATGTTGGAGCGGTAGAAGGCGGTCTGGAAATTGGCCTGGGTGTGGTCGCAGCCGAGATAGTGGCTGCCGGGGCCGACCTGGCGGATGGCGTCCATCGCCTGGCCGTTTTCCGACAGGTCGACGCCCTCTGAGAATTTCTGCGTCATGCCGAGCTGATCGATGTCCATCATGAATTTCTCGTAGCAGGACGCCAACCCGCCCTCGAGCCAGCCGGCCGAATGCAGCACGAAATTGGTGCCGGCCAGGATGGTCGAGTTCAGCGTGTTGGCGCTCTCATAGGCGGCCTGCGCATCCGGAACCTTGGACGCGCAGAGCGAACCGCCGGTGCGGAACGGCAGGCCCAGCCGACGCGCCAGCTGCGCGGCGCCATAAGACACCAGCGACGGCTCCGGCGTGCCGAAGGTCGGCGCTCCCGACTGCATCGAAATCGACGAGGCGAAGGTGCCGAACAGCACCGGCGCGCCGGGACGGATCAGCTGCGTGAACGAGGCGCCGGCCAGCACTTCGGCCAGGACCTGCGTCAGCGTGCCGGCCACCGTCACCGGGCTCATCGCGCCGGCAAGGATGAACGGCGTGACGATGCAGGCCTGGTTGTGGCGCGCATAGACTTTCAGCGCGCCGAGCATGGTCTCGTCGAACACCATCGGCGAGTTGGCGTTGATCAGGCTGGTCAGCACCGTGTTGTTCTCGACGAAATCGTCGCCGAACACGATCTTGGCCATGGCGACGGTGTCTTCGGCGCGTTCCGGCGCGGTCACCGAGCCCATGAACGGCTTGTCGGAATATTTGATGTGGCTGTAGATCATGTCGAGGTGGCGCTTGTTGACCGGCACGTCGACTGGCTCGCACACCGTGCCGCCCGAATGGTGGATCGACGGCGCCATATAGGCGAGCTTCACGAAATTCTGGAAATCCTCGATCGTCGCATAACGCCTGACGCCATCGAGGTCACGCACGAAGGGCGGACCGTAGACTGGCGCAAAGACGGTGGCATTGCCGCCGATCTGCACCGAACGCTCGGAATTGCGCGCATGCTGAGTGTAGACGGACGGCGCGGTCTTGAGCAGCGAACGGCACAGCCCCTTCGGAAAGTGCACGCGCTCGCCCTTGACGTCGGCACCGGCCTCTTTCCAGAGTTGCAGCGCTTCGGCGTCATCGCGAAAAATGATGCCGATCTCTTCGAGCACCGTGTCGGTGTTCTTTTCGATAATCGCCAGGCCTTCCTCGTCCAGCACCTCGTAGACGTTGATCTTGCGCTTGATGTAGGTGAGCTGCGTGCCTGGGCCACCGCCTGAACGCGCGGCACGCCGGGCAGCAGCCCCGCCGCTGGCGCCGCGCCCACGTCGCGCGTTTGACGCTTCCTGATCGACTGCCGCGTGTTCGCTCATGGTGGTTCTTCCCTGAATCTGTTCTTGTCTGGAATCCATAGCGGCTGCATCTCGCCGCTTCTTGCCAGATCGTAGCCATGCACCCTATTCGAAACGGCCCGCCAGCGCCAACGCCTGTCGCAAAATCGACAAGAATTCCAAGAGAGTTACGGTCGCTTTCCTTTTGCGGGAAGTCGCAAATCAGCTATGGATACATGCCCTCAGCGGGTTAGGTATGAACGCGAAGATGTGTGCCTTGCGACATGGTCGCGATGCCGGCAGGAGCTCGATACAAATGTCCGACGACGAGATCATCCTTTCCGAACTTTCCGACGACGAGTTGGTGCAGCAGATGCACGACGATCTCTATGACGGGCTGAAGGAAGAGATCGAGGAAGGCACCAACATCCTGCTCGAGCGCGGCTGGGTGCCCTACAAGGTGCTGACCGAGGCACTGGTCGAAGGCATGCGCATCGTCGGCGAGGATTTTCGCGACGGCATCCTGTTCGTTCCCGAAGTGCTGCTGTCCGCCAATGCGATGAAGGCCGGCATGTTCATCCTGCGTCCGCTGCTCGCCGCCACCGGCGCGCCGAAGCAGGGCAAGATGGTCATCGGCACCGTCAAGGGCGACATCCACGACATCGGCAAGAATCTCGTCGGCATGATGATGGAAGGTGCTGGCTTCGACGTCATCGATCTCGGCATCAACAATGCGGTCGAGAAATATCTCGATGCGATCGAACAGCACCAGCCGGACATCATCGGCATGTCGGCACTGCTGACCACGACCATGCCTTACATGAAGGTCGTCATCGACACGATGAAGGAAAAGGGCATCCGCGACGATTATGTCGTGCTGGTCGGCGGCGCGCCGCTGAACGAGGAGTTTGGCAAGGCCGTCGGCGCCGATGCCTATTGCCGCGATGCGGCGGTGGCGGTCGAGACCGCCAAGGACTACATGAAGCGCAAGCACAATGTGCGCGCTTCGGCCTGATTGGCCAATTCGGCATGGACAATAGGAAGCCGCGCCTTGCAGCGCGGCTTTTTTGTTCCCAGATGGTGAAGAAGGCCGCGCGCGGATCAGGGCTTGGTGACGGTGTCCTCGACCGCCTTGGCAGTCGATTTGACATCCCTGCCGACGCCGCGAACGGTGTTCGCGCAAGCCGCAAGGGCCAAGGCGCAGGCCAGGATGGCAATCGGCGTGATGCGTAGCAGTTTCATGGACGGTGTCTCCCTCAATAGATAAATTAGCGCCACAACAACGAAGGCCGTTCGACTGGTTCCATGGCCAAGACGCAAAAAACGAAACCGAATCAAGACGACAGGCTGCTCGTCATCGCCTGCGGGATGATTGCGCGCGAAGTTCTGGCCGTCAAGGAACAGCTCGGACTGGATCATCTCGACCTGACCTGCCTGCCGGCGGAATTCCATTTCTATCCGGACCGCATCGCACCGGCCATGGACCAGGCGATCGAAAAGGCCAAGGCGGAGGGTTACGAACACATCTTCGTCGGCTATGCCGATTGCGGCACCGGCGGCCTGCTCGACAGGATCTGCGAGAAGCATGGCGTCGAGCGCATGGCCGGCCCGCACTGCTTCGCCTTCTATCAAGGCATGGAAGCCTACGCGAAAATCGCCGACGACGACATGATGTCGTTCTACATGACCGACTTCCTGTGCCGCCAGTTCGACGCCTTCTTCATGAAACCGCTCGGCCTCGACAAGCACCCGGAGCTGATCAAGGACTATTTCGGCAACTACGAAAAGCTGATCTACCTTGCCCAGACCAACGATCCGGAGCTCGACAAGGTCGCCGAAAAGGCCGCCAAAATGCTCGGTCTCGTCTATGAGCGCCGCGCCACTGGCTATGGCGACCTGACGGCCGGAATGGCGCAGGCGGCTGCACACGCCTGAAGCAATTCTTGACCCGCCATGCTCCAACCCTGGATGACAGGCCATCGAGAACGGGTAAGTTGTGCGCCACAAGGCAACAGGCCCTCCAGCCATTCGAACGTGGAAACGCACGATGACCCCTCGCCTCTTGATAGCCGCACTCGGTCTCCTCTGTTTCGCCCTGCCCGCTCATGCCGATGGCGAGATACAGAAACTCATCACCCCGGCCGACAAGAAGCGGCTCGACAATTATGGCGAGACGCGCAAGGCGGCGCTTGCCGAAGCGAAAGCTGGAGACGCGGCCGAGGTCAAGCAACTCGACGCCTTGCTGGCAAAACCGCTGGTGGCCTTTTCCGACAAGGACCTGACCGGCAGTTGGCGGTGCCGCACCATCAAGGCCGGCGGGCCTTTGCCGCTCGTCATCTATGGCTGGTTCAAGTGCAAGGTGACCGACGACGGTTCCGGCTGGCGGCTGGAAAAGATCAGCGGTTCGCAGCGCACCAAGGGCCGCTTCTTCGACGATGGCGAGAAACGCGCGATCTATCTCGGCTCCTTCTATGTCAAGGATGATCCGGCAAAGCCCTATGGAAGCGGCCCGCAAACCGACCAGGTCGGCTACGCCTTCCGCAACAGCGCCAAGGAATGGCGTATCGAATTTCCGGCGCCCTACTACGAATCGAAGCTCGATATCATCGAATTCAAGCGCTGACTGTGTATCGAAGGCTGATCACCAAGGATTAACCCGGACGCCCTAGCATCCCAACCATTATCAAGAACGGGTTGCTTGGAGGGGCAATATCCATGGCAGCATCAGAATCCAGCACGCGGATCGTGGTCGTCACCGGAGGCGGCCAGCATGTCTGGGCTATGATCAATGCAATCGCCGATCGCGTTGGTCCTGTCAGCGTCGTCCTCGAAACCCCTGAATCCAAAAAGCAATTGCTGCGTGGCCGGGCTCGCCGCCAAGGCTGGATCTCCGCCATGGGCCAGCTTGGCACGATGGTGCTGAGCAGGTTGGGCAAGCGATTCCTGGCCGGCCATAGCGCGCGATTGATTGCCGAGGAGAAGCTGGAGGTTGAGCCGCGACCAGGCCAGGAGATCATCCAAGTAGCCTCGGCCAATGGGCTTGAGTGCCTGCAGGCGATTCAGAAGATCCGGCCAGGCGTTGTGCTGCTCAACGGTTGCCGACTAATCTCGGCTGAGATGCTGAGCAAAATGCCCTGCCCGGTGCTCAACTACCATGCGGGCATCACGCCGAAATATCGCGGCATGAATGGCGGCTATTGGGCTCTGGTATCAGGCGATGCGCAGAATTTCGGCACGACTGTCCACCTCGTCGACGCTGGCGTCGACACCGGTGGCGTGCTGAAGCAGGCGCGCGGACGATCGAAAAAGGGCGACACCATCTCAAGTCACGCGCTACGCCAGACGGCGTTCTCGCGCGACATCTGCGTCGAGGCCGTCAGCGATGCACTGGCTGGAAAACTCACGACGATCGATCCCGGCCTGCCTTCGAAGCTGTGGTATCATCCGACGATCTGGTTCTACGTCTGGACGGGCCTCAGAACCGGCATCTGGTAGCGAGTTCCTCGCCCGTATCCGCATGCCGCACGCTGGCTCTTCCGGCGCGTCGAACCTGCCGCCAGCACACGCCGCAAACGAATAAACCCACCTTTCATTTTACGACATCCAAATGCGTCGCTTTTGAATGCGCGCGCGTCGTCCCATAACAAGCGGCCCCACTGCGCTTCCGGCAATGCTCGCAGATCGAGGAGTGAGAATTCATGGCCGATCTGATCGTCGTCTACTGGCGCGACATCCCAGCCCAAATCATCGTCAAGAAGGGCCGGCAGAACGCCAAGCGCGAACTGCCGCTGCGCTTCACCGAGGCGATCGACATGTGCGCGATGCGCACTGGCGCCGGCGGCACCGACGATTATCTGGCCGAATGGCGCAAGGCCGATCCCGTCCCGGTCGGCGATGACCTCGAAGCCGAGGTCGAGAAGGCATTCAACGATATCGACACGAAATACGACCGCGAGCGGCTGGTCGCCCTGGTCAAGGCGGGCGGCAAAGAAAATGTCTGAAACCATTCCTGCCAAGGAGGGGCCGGCTGTTACCCAGGCCACTTTGGTCAAGAAGGCAGCGCCGAAATCCGACTACAAGCCGGCCGACGTATCGCCGCAGCGGCGCGTGCAGCGCTCCTTCGCGGTCCGGCTGTGGTCGATCAGGCACTCGCGCCTGCTCGAATGGTTCTACGGCAAGTTCGCCGACATGTTCCTGCTCCTTCATCCCCTGTGGAAAGGCATCGGCTACGGCCGTGTCGAAGGACCGATCAAATTCGTCGAGAAGCGCGTCAAGGGCTTCATGTTCGACTGCCGCATGTGCGGCCAGTGCATCTTGTCCTCGACCGGCATGTCGTGCCCGATGAACTGCCCCAAGCAATTGCGCAACGGCCCTTGCGGCGGCGTCCGCGCCAACGGCAATTGCGAGGTCGAGCCCGATATGCCCTGCGTCTGGGTCAAGGCCTGGGAAGGCTCGCAAAACATGGTGCACGGCGACAGGATCCTGACCGTGCAGAAGCCGGTCGACCAGTCGCTGCGCGAAACCTCAGCCTGGCTGCGGGTGACCGCGCAGGCGGCCACCGCGCGCGAAGCGGCCGCTGCCGCCAAGACTGAGACGGCCAACACCGGGGCGTCGGCATGATCGGCCGCCAGCGCGACGAGAACCCGGCTGGCATCCACCTGCCGCTTGAGCCCTTGCCCGGCCACACCTCGCGCGGCCGGCTGGAGCGCGTGCTTAGGCGCGGCGAATTCGCGGTGACGACCGAACTCAACCCACCCGACAGCGCCGATCCCGAAGACGTCTATAACAGGGCGAAGATTTTCGATGGCTGGGTCGACGCCATCAACGCCGTCGACGCATCGGGCGCCAATTGCCACATGTCGTCAGTCGGCATCTGCGCGTTGCTGACCCGCATGGGCTATGCGCCGATCATGCAGATCGCCTGCCGCGACAAGAATCGGATCGCCATCCAGGGCGACGTGCTGGGTGGTGCCGCCATGGGCGTGGCCAACATGCTGTGCCTGACCGGCGACGGCGTGCAGGCCGGCGACCAGCCCGGCGCCAAGCCGGTGTTCGACCTCGACTGCATGTCGCTGTTGGAAACCTGCCGTATCATGCGCGACAATGGCAAGTTCCTGTCCGGCCGCAAGCTGACGACGCCGCCGCAGCTTTTCCTGGGTGCTGCGATCAACCCGTTCGCGCCGCCGATCGATTTCCGGCCGCATCGCCTGGGCAAGAAGATCGCCGCCGGCGCGCAATTCGTACAGAGCCAATATTGCTTCGACGTGCCGATGTTCCGCACCTACATGCAAAAGGTGCGCGACCTCGGCTACACCGAAAAATGCTTCATCCTGGTTGGCGTCGGCCCGCTCGCCTCGGCCAAGACGGCCAAATGGATCCGCTCGAACGTGCCGGGCATCCATATTCCCGATTCAGTCATCAAGCGGCTGGAAGGCGCCCAGGACCAGAAGAAGGAAGGCAAGCAGCTCTGCATCGACATCATCAACGAGGTGAAGGAAATATCAGGCGTTTCCGGCGTTCACGTAATGGCCTACCGGCAGGAGGAATATGTCGCCGAGATCGTCGATGAATCGGGCGTTCTGAGGGGCCGCCAGCCGTGGAAACGTGAGATCCGTCGCGACGACCAGATGGTCGCCGACCGGCTCGACAGCATCTTGCACGACGACATTACCGAAACGCAGGTGGACATGGTGAAGACCGCGCACTGATGTATGTCGCCCAAAAGTGGGAACCGGTTTTGGGACAACGACATACTTTAACTCGAGGCGAAGCGCGGACGGCCACCCATTCGCTTGAACGAAAACAGACAACGATATAAAGAAATCTTTATATCACGGCGGAGAGAATTCATGACCCGTACCATCGTCGCTTCGGCGACACGAGAAATCATCATCGGCTTCGACCAGCCGTTCTGCGTGATCGGTGAACGCATCAATCCGACCGGCCGCAAGAAGCTGGCCGCCGAGATGATCGCGGGCAATTTCGAGACCGTCATCAGGGACGCATTGGAGCAGGCAGCCTGCGGCGCCACCATGCTCGACGTCAACGCGGGCGTCACCTCGGTCAATCCGAACGAGACCGAACCCGGCCTCTTGGTGCAGACGCTGGAGATCGTGCAAGGGCTTGTCGACCTGCCGCTGTCGATCGACAGCTCCGTCACCGCCGCGATCGAAGCCGCGTTGAAGGTCGCCAAGGGCCGCCCGCTGGTCAACTCCGTCACCGGCGAGGAAGAAAAGCTCGAAGCCATCCTGCCGCTGGTCAAGAAGTACAATGTGCCTGTCGTCGCCATCTCCAACGACGAGACCGGCATTTCGATGGACCCGGACGTGCGCTTTGCCGTCGCCAAGAAGATCGTGCAGCGCTGCGCCGATTTCGGCATCCCCGCGCATGACGTCGTCGTCGACCCGCTGGTCATGCCGATCGGCGCGCTGGGCGATGCCGGCCGCCAGGTCTTCGCGCTGCTGCGACGCCTGCGCGAAGAGCTCAAGGTCAACACCACCTGCGGCCTGTCCAACATCTCCTTCGGCCTGCCGCATCGCCACGGCATCAACGCCGCCTTCATCCCGATGGTGATCGGCGCCGGCATGACATCAGCCATCATGAACCCGGTGCGCCCGCAGGAAATGGAAGCCGTGCGCGGCGCCAATGTGCTGAACGGCACCGACGAGAACTGCACCAACTGGATCAGGACCTACAAGGACTACAAGCCGGCCGAAGGCGGCCAGGCGGTCGCCGCCCCGACGCAGGTCAATGCGCCGGGCGACGGCGCCGGCAATGGCGGCCGCCGCCGTGGCGGCCGTGAAGCCCGGATGGGCCGAGGATAAGCGCGCAATCGTGAACTCACCTGCAAACATCACCGATCCGCTCGTGCTTTTCATGCCGTCCGGCAAGCGCGGGCGGTTTCCTGTCGGCACACCGGTGCTTGATGCCGCGCGCCAGCTTGGTGTCTATGTCGAAAGTGTGTGCGGCGGACGCGCCACCTGCGGGCGCTGCCAGATCGAAGTGCAGGAAGGCAATTTCGCCAAGCACAAGATCACCTCTTCCAACGACCACATCACGCCCAAGGGCGCCAAGGAAGAGCGCTATGAGCGCGTCCGCGGCCTGCCCGAACGGCGCCGCCTCTCCTGCTCGGCGCAAATCCTCGGCGACCTCGTCATCGACGTGCCGCAGGACACCGTGATCAACGCGCAGACCATCCGCAAGGATGCCGACACCAGGGTCATCGCCCGCGATTCGGCGATCCGCATGTGCTATGTCGAGATCGAAGAGCCCGACATGCACAAGCCGCTTGGCGACCTCGACCGCCTGAAGATCGCGCTGATGCACGACTGGGGCCTGAAAAGCCTCGATTTCGATTTTCATCTGCTGCCGCAGGTGCAAGGTATCCTGCGCAAGGGCAACTGGACCGCGACCGCCGCCATCTACAAGGATGCCGACTCAGAGACAGCGCGCGTCGTGGCGCTGTGGCCCGGCCTCAAGAACGAAGCCTATGGGCTGGCTTGCGACATCGGCTCGACCACCATCGCCATGCATCTGGTATCGCTGCTATCGGGCCGCGTCGCCGCCTCGTCGGGCACCTCGAACCCGCAGATCCGCTTCGGCGAGGACCTGATGAGCCGCGTCTCCTATGTGATGATGAATCCTGACGGGCGCGAAGGCATGACGGTCGCCGTGCGCGAGGCGATCTCGGGTCTCGTCGACAAGGTCTGTGCCGAAGGCAATGTCCAGCGCAACGACATCCTGGACAGCGTCTTCGTCGGCAATCCGATCATGCACCATCTGTTCCTCGGCATCGATCCGACCGAGCTTGGCGGCGCGCCCTTTGCGCTGGCCGTTTCGGGCGCCGTGCATATCAAGGCATCCGACATCGGCCTGAAGCTCAACCAGGGCGCCAGACTCTACATGCTGCCTTGCATCGCCGGCCATGTCGGAGCGGACGCGGCGGCGGTGACGCTGTCGGAAGGCCCGCATCGCCAGGACGAGATGATGCTGATCGTCGATGTTGGCACCAATGCCGAGATCGTACTGGGCAATCGCCAGCGGGTGGTTGCGGCCTCCTCGCCCACCGGCCCTGCCTTCGAGGGTGCTGAAATCTCCGGCGGCCAGCGCGCCGCACCGGGCGCGATCGAGCGCGTGCGCATCGACCCAGACACGCTGGAGCCGAAATACCGCGTCATCGGCTCGGAACTGTGGTCCGACGAACCGGGCTTCCTGGAGAGCGTCCAGGCAACCGGCGTCACCGGCATCTGCGGTTCCGGCATCATCGAAGTGGTGGCCGAGATGTATCTCGCCGGCATCATTTCCGAGGACGGCGTCATCGACGGCGGGCTTTCGGCCCGTTCGCCGCGCGTCACCGCCAACGGCCGCACCTTCTCCTATGTGCTGAAGGAAGGCTCCGCCGCATTGACGGAAGATGGGCCGAAGATCACCATCACCCAGACCGATGTGCGCGCCATTCAGCTTGCCAAGGCAGCGCTTTATGCCGGGACCAAGCTGTTGATGGAAAAGCAGAACACCGAGCATGTCGACCGCATCCATTTCGCCGGCGCCTTCGGCTCCTTCATCGATCCGAAATACGCCATGGTGCTCGGGCTGATCCCGGATTGCGACCTCGACAAGGTCTCGGCCGTCGGCAACGCCGCAGGTGCCGGCGCCCGCATGGCGCTGCTCAATCGCGGCTATCGCCGTGAGATCGAGGACACGGTCAGCAAGATCGAGAAGATCGAGACGGCGCTGGAACCGAAATTCCAGGAGCATTTCGTCTACGCCATGGCGCTGCCCAACAAGGTCGATCCGTTCCCGAAACTGTCGGCGGCGGTGAAGCTGCCGCCGCGCAAGACGGTCAGCGAGGACGGCGTTGCCGGCGATGCTGCTCCGCGCCGGCGTTCTCGCGAAGGCCACGCCGCCAGGCGTGGACGGGAATAATAAGCGGCCGCGCCCCCAGGCCGCCTCCTTTCCAAACTCATTTGCATGCAAATGTTTCCGGATCACTTGATCCGGAAACCAAAACGCTGTTTTCGTGAAATTCGCCAGATACATGGCAGGCGCATTCAACCGGCATCGAATGGCAGGCTGGAGATATCTTTCAGCCGTCGCAACGCTCCAGAGGAGACAACGATGTCAATGCTCGAAAGCCTCGGCCGCTATGGCACGGCCATCAAGAATGCTCACGACCGCAGCAAGGCGCGGCGCTTGTTGAACAGCCTGCCGCCTGAGATTCAGAAGGACATCGGCTGGCCGGTGTCGCCGCGATCCAGCGAAAAGGCAGCACTCATCAACACCATCTGGAGCGCCGCGCGCTGATGACCTTCGCCGACAAATGCAAATTGCTCGGCATGCGCCGGGGATCTCGCATGTCCCCGGCGACCACCAGCAACCGGCTGCGTGCCGCACTTTTGCCGCGCCGCTGAGCATCGCGGCGCGGATCACACCAGCGTGTAGACGCGGGCGTGAATCTTGACATTTTCAGCCACGGCACGATCTTTCGATTTAGGGGGTTCTCTTAGTCGGCTTTGGCCGAAGTTCGCGTATCCGCATGCCAAGTTTGAAAAGCCATGTCGTGTCTTTTGTCCTGCGGCACAGCCGCAAGCAGGCATTTGCCAGTCCGGAAAATCTGCAGCGCTGGATCGCGGCCGCGCGCAAGACCGAGAACCACCGGCCGCCCGCCTCGCTGCACCAGCGTCTCGACATCGAGATGCATACGGTCGATGGCTTCCCCGTCTACGAAATCGCACCCAGGACCGGCGAGCAGAAGCGGATTCTCTACTTGCACGGTGGTGCATATGTCTTTGAAATCACACCCTATCATTGGCACCTAATCGCCGAGATGGCGGATCGGCTGGGCTACGGGATCACGGTGCCGATCTATCCAATCGCTCCCGAACACGATTTCCATGCCATGTTCGGAATGGTTGGCGATGTCTACCGGCAGATGCTCGCCGAGACGGAAGCCGAAGACATCGTCTTCATGGGCGATTCCGCCGGCGGCAATATGGCTGTGGTGCTGACCATGATGGCCGCCGAAGAAGGACTGCCCCTGCCGTCGCGGCATGTGCTCATTTCGCCGGGTCTCGACGTGTCGCTCACCAATCCCGCAGTGTTCGAGGCGGAACGCAACGACCCTTGGCTGGGCATAGCTGGCGGACGAGAGGCAATTCGCCTGTACAGTGCCGGCATCGATCCCAGCGATTGGCACATCAGCCCGGTCTATGGAGATTTGTCCGTGCTGCCAAGGACGCTGCTTTTGACCGGCTCGCGCGATCTTTTGACTCCCGACAATCTGATCTTCGCCGAAAAAGCCCGCGCAGCCGGCGTTGAAATCGATCTTGTCTATGAGGAAGGCATGTTCCACGTCTGGCCGCTGATCGACATGCCGGAAGCGCGGCGCGCCCGCGAGCGCATCGTCGCCTTTCTCGGGGAGAGCCGGATCGTGCACGATACGAGAGTAAGGCATGAACAGCGCCCCGCCGAAGCGGCGGAGTAGCTCTATACTATCGTCCTTGCCAGCCGGTCAGAACTTGCCGGTTTCCCGGAAGACTTCGAAAGTCGCGCGGATGTGGTCGGCAACGGCCTTGACCGGGGCACTGGCATCCGGCGCCACCACCATCGCCAGATTGTAGGTCCCGATGTCGGGCATGCCGTCCTTCGGGCAGAGTTCGACCATGTCGTTGCCGAGGAACGACTTCGGCAATGGCGCCACGGCGAGATCGGACATGATCGCGGCGCGCTGGCCGGCCGTGTGCGCGCTCATATAGGCGATGCGGTAGTTGCGGCCCTCGCGGCCAAGCGCGTCGAGCGCCCCGGCACGCCAGGCGCAGCCCTCTTCCCACAGCGATACCGGCAAGGGCTCGCGCAGATGCGCACAGCCGCCCTTGGCACCGGCCCAGACGATCGGCTCGGTCAGCAGCACCTCGGCGCCGAGCGCGCTGGTCTTGTAGGAATTGGTCAACAGCGTGATGTCGAGCGCCCGGTCGTCCATGCGCCGGCGCAGATTGCTGCTCTGGTCTATGGTGACGTCGACGGCGATCGACGGATGCGACTGCGCGAAACGCTTCAGCACATGCGGCAGCACGCGCTCACCGTAATCGTCCGGCGAGCCAAGCCGCACCACACCGACAATGTCGGGAATGATGAACTTCGACACCACCTCGCGATTGATGGACAGCAGCCGGCGGGCATAGCCGAGCAGCATCTCGCCGTCCGTCGTCAGCGACACCGAGCGAGCGTCGCGCGCGAACACGGAGCGGCCGAGAATGTCCTCGAGCTTCTTGATCTGCATGGAAACGGCCGACGGCGTGCGGAACACGGCATTGGCGGCGGTGGTGAAGCTGCCGGTCTCGGCAATCGCCACGAACGTGCGCAAAACATCGAGATCGAGCAGTGGCAGCGGATGATTGAGCGGGGCGTTCATGGCAACCGACCTTCAATTTTTCTGATGCAAAACATCATTCCATTTCGTTTGATTGAACATCAGAATGGGTGGATAGTCAACTCCATCGAAGCAGTAGCTGCCACAAGCAGCCATGAAACGACCTCGACACAGACCTGCATTCGACACGAAATGAAGTTGAAACAAACCCGCAGTAGCCAACTCGCTGTCTGGCACTAGCCAACCCAAAGGAGAAAGAGATGTCTATCCTGTCGTCCCTTGGTCGCATCGCGACCGAATTCAGCGCGGCACGCGCGCGCTATCAGACCGAGCGCGCTATCCGCTCCCTGCCGATCGAACTGCAGAAGGACATCGGCTGGCCTGAAGCTTCCGACACCAAGACCGGTACTCGCAATGGCATCGGATCCTGGGCTGGAGCAAAGTAGATCGTGTGTACCATGTGCTGAAGGCCTGCCGCGTAGCCCGCCCGGCAGGCCTTCTCTGTTTCATTTGTATTCAAATGAGTTTTTGGAGCCATGTCGCCGGCGCATGGCGCATATGAGAAAGCCGCATAGCAGCTCCTGTTTCCAATTAATGCCTTGTAAATAATCGTAAATTTTGGGCACCTTGCTCAAATCTGTCGCAATCGATGTCGCATTTCATATCAAGCGCTTCGCTTTTGCGATTTAGTTTCTACTTACACAAGCCTATATCAGCGCCAGCAAACGAGCTGCCCCACTCCATCAAGCGAAGGCGACCCGTCTAAGCAACAAATGGAGATGATTATGAAGCTTTTTGCACGCCTCTTTGCCCGCCGCGAAATGAACCTGACCACCGCTCTCGAGCGTCAGCGTCTTGCCAACACCATGCCCGGCCAGACCGGCGCCATGAATGCGGCGCGCCTCGGCTTCATCGCCTGAAGATTTCTAGAGGCAGCGCATCCCTGCCGCTGCTTTAAAATTGCAACGCCGCCTGGCTCCAGCCAGAGCGGCGTTTTGTTCTGTGCGCAGGCCGTACGTTGCCCGTCCCTTGAACAGTTCGTGCCACTTCCAGGGCTCGCTGCACGCCGATTGCCCATTTGCGACCCATGTCGCAAATTTAATCTTGTCGTAGCGGCGTAGCCGATTGACAGACATGGTTTTTCCTGATGTCGCTATGCCATTCGCGACATCCTGTTCGCGCCATGGCTGTGTGAGGTTCCCTTGAACGCGGTAAAGCATCCGATCAAGCGATCGTTTGTATTCTTCCTTATTCCCGATTTCACCATGATCGCTTTTGCGACCGCGCTCGACCCGCTGCGCTCGGCCAATCGCATGCTCGGCTACGAGGCCTATCGCTGGCGCCTCGCCAGCATCGACGGCAAGCCGGTGCGCGCCTCGAACGGGGTCGAATGCGCGGTCAACACCTCGCTCGAGGATGAGCGCAAGAAGATGGCCGGCCCCGACCGGCCGAACATGGCCATCGTCTGCAGCGGCATCAATGTCGAGCGTTATCAGAACAAGTCCGCCTTCGCCTGGCTGCGCGAGGAATACAATCGCGGCGTCGCCGTCGGCGGCCTGTGCACCGGCGCGCATATCCTCGCCGCCGCCGGCCTGTTGTCCAACAAGCGCTGCGCCATCCACTGGGAGAACCTGCCGGGCTTTTCCGAGGCGTTTCCGAAGGCCAATGTCTTTGCCGACCTCTTCGAGATCGACCAGAATATCTACACCTGCGCCGGCGGCACTGCCGCGCTCGACATGATGCTGAAGCTGATCGGCGACGACTTTGACGAGAACCTCGTCAACCGCGTCTGCGAGCAAGTGCTGACCGACCGCGTACGCAGCCCCACCGACCGCCAGCGCCTGCCACTACGCGCCCGCCTCGGCGTCCAGAACTCGAAGGTGCTGACCATCATCGAACTGATGGAGGGCAATCTGTCGGAGCCGCTGTCACTGATCGAGATCGCCGACCATGTCGATCTGTCGCGCCGCCAGATCGAGCGGCTGTTCCGCACCGAGATGGGCCGCTCCCCTGCCCGCTACTATCTGGAAATCCGGCTCGACCGCGCCAGGCATCTCTTGATCCAGTCGTCGATGCCGGTAGTCGAGGTGGCGGTCGCCTGCGGCTTCGTCTCGGCATCGCATTTCTCCAAATGCTACCGAGAACTCTACGCCCGCTCGCCGCAGCAGGAGCGCGTAGACCGCAAGCAGCTGCTGGCGGCCTGATCCGATACGCCCACGGACAAACAGGCTAGTGTCATGATATCGTCAGGCAGCGGCGCCCCGCTGCCTGGAACCAACCTCAGTAATCGTCGCAGGTGCATTCCGCCGAGGAGATACGGTCGTTCCAGTCACTGCCGCCCAAATTGCGGATCCTGCGCGTGATCTCGATCGAGCGGCCGCCCATCCTAGAATCCTCATAGGCCACGAGCGTGCAGCCGCGGCGAACGATCACCGACGACACACGGTCATTCCAGAACTGGCCGCCACGAAAATTTACGGAATCCTCGGCACCCATGCCGATGGACCGCCCGCGAAAATTCCCGTTCTCGAACATGATACAGGCAGCCTGGTTGTATTGGGCGCTGGCGACGTCGGCATACAGCACGGACGCGACTGCGGTCAGGATGGCAAGACGTCTCATCGGTTTTTCCTCGGTTCGGCAGCGCTCCTGGCTGGGTCACGCGGCCTGCCCAGTTTGCCACTGCTTCGGTCGCGGAGGCAAGCCTGGAGCGTAAGCCCGAACAGGTAGGCAGCGGGGCAAGAGCGGGAGCCGGTTCGGCAAAGATCACGCTCAATGGGGAAGAGCTTTAGCGGCTGTCGAACATCCAGCTGCGGTTTCGCCACATTTTCTCGCCGACCAGACAGTCGGTGGTGGATCTCTCCTGTGCCAATATCACCGGCGGATGCGCGGCTTCTTCCGCTGCCCATTGCGGCGAGGCCGGACCGGCGAGTTCCAACACCAGCTTGCGGCGAATGGCTTCGGGAAACTGCGTCCAGTCATTGACCGGGATCATGAAGGCTCCGGGACCACCAATGACGCAGTCGCTGTAGTAGCGATCGAGATTGCTGACGTCGTAGGCGCCGATGAAGCCGCCTCGCGTCATCAGCGGCAGGCCGTTGATGACGATGCCTTGCTTGATCAGCTCGTCGCGGGTCAGGTTGACCGGCGCGCCCTGATTGTTGGGGCCGTCGCCCGAAATGTCGATGACCCGCTTCGTGCCTCGGTAGCCGCTTTCGGCGAACAGGTCGTTGCCGAACTCCAGCGCTCCGGAGATCGAGGTGCGTCGCGCGCTGTTGGGCGGCTGCGCCGACAACTGCGCAACCACGCGCTCGGCGTCGGTGCGGCTGGCGATCACCGTCCACGGCACGATGACGCGCTGCCAGGTGGTACCGGCCCATTCGACATAGGTAACGGCGATCTTGCCATGGGCGCCGTCGGCAATGGCCTGCAGCACATTGTCGTGCGTCAGCGCCGCTGCGTAGCCGTGACGCTGGATCTCGAGCTCTTCCGGCGACATCGACAGCGAAACGTCGACCGCCAGCACCAGCTCGACATCGACCGGCTCATCCGCAAGGGACGCCGACGTCAGCCAGAGCGTCAGCGCCAGAGCGGCGCCGCCTGAAAGGAAATGTCTTGCGCAGGCAAAAGCAGACATTCCGCAAGGGTAAGCGAAAGCAGTCCGTTTAAAAAGGGAAAAGCCCGACCAAGGCCGGGCTTTGCGTTCTCGAATTCTGCTGCTTCAACTGCGCGGCTTCAAATTCTCCGGATCATAAAGCGGCTTGTAGCCGACAGCGGCCACTTCGACCGGATATGTCTCGCCAAAATACTCAATGGTAAGCTTGCGGCCTTCCTGGGCGTAGGCCCATGGTAGATAGGCAAGACCGATGTTCTTGCCGATGGTCGGGCCATAGGCCATCGAGGTGGTGAAGGACCGGCGGCCGAGGTCGTCGACCAGCGTTTCGCCGGTCTTCGGGTCCATTACCGGCATGGTGCCAACGGGATAGCGGGCAACGCCTTTGGAATCGACATTGTTGGTCATCACCAGCGTGCACAGCATGGCCGGTTGGTGCTCGCGGGCGCGGTATTCGACATGCTTGGCCTTGCCGCAAAAGTCGTTCTCCTTGACCTTCGGACGCGCAAGATCGGCTTCGAGCAGATTGTACTCGGTCAAAAGGTCGGCGTTCTGCAGGCGCAGGCTCTTTTCCATGCGGCGGGTGTTGGCATAGGTCTCAACGCCGAAGGGCATCACGCCGGTCGAGCGCAAGGCGTCCCAGACGGCCAGGCCGTCCTCGTAGCGCATGTGCAGTTCCCAGCCCTGCTCGCCGACATAGGAGATGCGGAAAGCGGTGACATCCTTGCCGCCGATCCGGACCGGCTTGATCGCCGCGAATGGGAAGTTCTCAACAGAGAGCCCGTCCGGATTTTCGACCACCTTCTGCAAGGTCGCCCGGGCATTCGGCCCCCAGATGCCGATGGTGACATATTTCTCGGTCACGTCGGTGATGGTGACGTCGAAACCTTTGTCCTGTGCCGTGCGGCGCATGTACTGGAAGTCGCGCGGACCGGCGTCGGCGCCATCGATCAAACGGCAGCGATCGGCCATGCGGATGACGGTGAAGTCGGCGCGCACCATGCCTTCCTCGTCGAGAAAGTGGGTGTAGATGCCCTTGCCGATGTTGTTGTCGCCGCCGATCTTGGCCGCGCACAGCCATTCCAGCAGCGCGACATGGTCGGGACCCTCGATGTCGTACATGGCGAAATGCGACAGGTTGACGATGCCGCAATCCTCGCTCATGGCGAGATGTTCGGCATTGGAGACGCGCCAGAAATGGCGGTTGTCCCATTCGTTCTCACGCACCGGTACGCGGTTGCCGTATTTTTCCAAAAGATGCTCGTTGGCGGCATAGCCGTGGGCGCGCTCCCAGCCGCCGAGCTCCATGAAATAGCCGCCGAGTTCCTTCTCGCGCTCCCAGAACGGCGAGCGCCTGATGTTGCGGGCTTTGGAGAACGGTTCGCGCGGATGCACCGCCGGATTGTAGACCTTCATCGCCGTCTCGGTGCAGCGGTCCCAGATGAACTGCTCCTTGGTCTGGTGCGGATAGAAGCGCGCATAGTCGATCGCGTGATGGTCGATTTCCGTGCGGCCGTCGGTCATCCAGTCGGCGATCAGCTTGCCCATGCCGGGACCATCCTTGACCCAGATGGCGACGGCATACCAAAGGCCTCGCACCTTCTGGCTTTCGCCCATGGACGGGCCGCCATCAGCCGTCACCTGGAGAAGCCCGTTGAAGGAATGGCTCTCATTGTAGCCGAGCTCGCCGAGGATCGGCGTCAGTTCCATGGCGCGTTCGAGCGGTGCCAGGATCTGCTCCATGTCGAGGTCGCGCTGTGAGGGCGAAAGCCGCGCCTGGTCCTTCTCCAGCAGGTCGCGCGGATGGCAAAGGCGCGGATTGGTCTCTTCGTAGTAACCCCACTCGATCTGCCCGCCCTCGGCGGTCTTTGGATCGCCGGTGTCACGCATATAGGCCGAGTTGCCCTGGTCGCGCAGCAGCGGCCAGCCGATCTCCTTGCCGGTGCCGGCAAACTCGTTGTAGGGGCCGAAAAAGGTCAGCGGATGGTCGATCGGCATGACAGGCAGATCCTCGCCGACCATTTCCGCGATCAGCCGGCCCCATATGCCGGCGCAGACGATGACATAGTCGGCCTCGATGGTGCCGCGATCGGTCACCACGCCTGAAATGCGGCCGTCCTTGACGACAAGCGACCGAGCCGGCGTGTTGGCGAAGGATTTGAGCTTGCCCGAGGCTTCCGCCTGGTCGACCAGCTTGCCGGCGACCGTCTGCGAGCGCGGGATGACCAGACCGGCATCGGGATCCCACAGGCCGCCCTGCACCATCGCTTCTTCGATCAGCGGAAATTTTTCCTTGATCTCGGCCGGTTCGATCAGACGGGCGCACGTGCCAAACGCCTTGGCGGAGGCGATCTTGCGCTTGATCTCTTCCATGCGGCTGTCGTCGCCGACACGCGCGACCTCAAGGCCGCCGATACGCGCGTAATGACCCATCTTCTCGTAGAAATCGATGGAGTAGAGCGTCGTCCAGCACGACAGGAAATCGTGGCTGGTGGTGTAGCAGAAGTCGGAGGCGTGCGCGGTCGAGCCGATATCGGTCGGGATGCCTGATTTGTCGATGCCGACAATGTCGTCCCAGCCGCGTTCGATCAGATGATGGGCGATCGATGCGCCGACAATACCGCCCAGGCCGACGATGACGACCTTCGCCTTTTTCGGAAACTCTGCCATTGCCCGCGACTCCAAAGTGATAAAGCGGGCGGACTATAGAGCGGAGCGGCAGCACGATTGAAGCCTGTTTGCGACATTGGCAAAAAGCCGAGCGACCAGACGGCAGAATGCTTCACACCGGCGCCTGGGGCGGTTCGCTTTTCGGTGGGCTAACTCAGGCGAAGGCCCAGATGTCCTCGGCCTGGAAACCGACCTGATAGCCTGATGTCTTCAGCTTGACCACGACCTGGCCGATCTCGGCGGCCAGCAGCGCGCCAACCTCGACCTTGATCATGCCGGGACGGTAGCGCTTGAGGTCGAGCTGTTCGAAGACGATCCAGTCGGCGCCCTCGCAATCGACGAGGAAAGCGTCGATATGGCTGATGCCGTTGCGATCGAGCAGCGTCTGCAAGGTCTCGGATGGCACCTCGATGTCCCTGAGATGCGGCGCGAACTTGTTGAAATTGGCGTCGGCCTCGCCCCAGGCATTCTTGCCCGACATCAGATTGGTGTCGGTGACCGACGAGCAGCCGATGAACTCGATGGGCAGCGTGCCGGCCTCGAGCGCGGCGGCATCGAAGGTGTGGACGGTGATCGTACCCTTGGCCTTTGTCACCGCCACCGGCTCGATGATGAACCGGCTGGTGTCGGGGTAGTTGGCGCGCAGCCGTTTCTGATTGTAGGGGATCGGCTCGACCAGCATCGCGCGTGCGCCAGCTATGCGGTGCAGCCACGGCGTGACGTCATCGAACAGCGCGCCGTCGCAGGCGCCGACATTGACCATCTGGAACGGCCGTCCTGTCCCACCAAACCGCGCCTTCAGCGCCGCCCTGGCCAGGAATTTCGTGCCACGCAGGGATGGCCCGCGATCGAGAACGCCACTTGGAAGACCAAGCGACAGGGCAACGCGCGCCAGGCTGGATAGCGAACTCATGACTTGTCTCCGGAAATGGCGTGCAAGGCGGCGGGACGCTTGCCGCGAGCCGCGGCCGCCCACAACGCCATGAACGGCGTCGCCAGCAGCAGGAATGGCGGGATCAGATGCGGGAAATAGATGCGCGTGTCGTGGATCGGGAAGACGGTGAACTTCGCCAGCGCGCCGAGCACCAGCGCTGCAAACAGGATGCCGGCGCGGCGATCTAGATGGAAGCCGGCACGGCCGGCGGCAAACCAGCCTGCCAATGCCAGCACCGACACCCCGACCCAATTGTTCAGGCTGACGGCGCGCAGCAGCGAGGTGGCAAACGCCTTGAGATAGGCGGTGACCGAGAATGGCGGTTCGAACCCGTCCATATTGTAGTGCTGCTCGATGCTGGAGAACCACAGATGCGGCCACCAGCCGGGATGATGCGCCCAGTGCGAGATGGCGAAATAAGCGACGAAAGACGAGGCAAAGCCGGCCAGAGCACCCCATGACTTCTGCCGGAAGGCGACGAGAATCACAGCAAAAACAGCAAGGAAAACAATATTGTCCGGCCGGACCATGAAGGCGAGGAAGAGCAGGATCGCGGTCGCCATCTCGCGGCCGCGGACATAGGCGTAAAGCCCGCCGAGCAACAGCGCTGAAGTGAGCAGATCCGGCGTCGAGGCGCGCGCCGCATCGCCGAAATCGGCCATGATCAGCACCGCGCCGACCACAGGCGCCAAGGCCAGTGCCCCCTCGGAGCGCAGCCACATCAGGGCGATCGCGCCGAACAGCAGAACCGAGAACACTGAGACCAGGCGCATCGCCTCGACCGGCGACATCACCGCGCTCATCGTCGACAGGATCTCGGCGTAGAGGAACTTGATCCGGTACATGCCGAGCAGCGAATGGAAGTCGGCGGCATTCTCCGCCATGTGGCTGCGAAAGCCACCGCCATCGTCGGTCAGCGCCTTGTAGTCGCCAGCTGAAACGCCTGATTTGACGGTGTTGTAGGCAAAGTCATGCAGCGCCTGGGCATCGGGATAGGTGCCTTCCTCCGATATAGCGAGATAGGGCAGCATGTCCCAGTTGGCGTCTGGTATCACCCAGGCGGTGAACGCTGTAAAAAGAATGTAGAGCGCGAAGGCCGCCGCGCCGATCGATGCCGCCAGCCGCGCATAAATCCCCTCGCCCCACACCAGACCGGCTCCGATGAGCCGGTCGAGCGGGTTTTGTGGAGCAGGCGACCTGGTCAGCATCGTTCTGCTCAACGAACCTGGCTTTTGACGAAATCCTTCACGATCGACACGATGCCGCGCGACAGCAGGCTGTCGAAGGCATCGACGAAGCGGTCGACATGCTCACGCTGGCAGATCAGCGGCGGCTCGAGCCGGATGACGTTGCGGTTGTATTCGGTGAAGGCGACCAGCACATCGTAGTCGCGCAGCAGCAGCGCCCCGATGAAGCCCGACAGCGAACCCTTCAGCTTGTCGTCGAGCACGCTGACGATCGGCCGCAACACCATCGGCAAGGTCTGCGAGAAGTCGTGGAACTCCAGGCCGATCATAAAACCCTTGCCGCGCACATCCTTGATGATCTTCGGGTACTTTTCCCTGAGTGCCTGCAGGCGCTGCAGCAAATAGTCGCCGGTGACGGCGGCATTGTCGATCAGCCCCTCGTCATAGAGCACGTTGAGCCCCTCGATCGAGGTGACGCAGGCCTCGCCCATGCCGCCGAAAGTCGCCATGGCATGGATCATCGCCGTTTTCGGCGTGCCATAGGCCTTCATGTAAACCTCGCGCCGCGCGATCATGGCTCCCACCGCCGCCTTGCCGGCGCCAAGCGACTTGGCCAGCGCGGTCACATCGGGAATGACGCCGTAATGCTCGAAAGCATAGAAGCGGCCTGACCGGCCATAGCCGCACTGCACTTCGTCGGCGACCCACAACACGCCATACTGGTCGCACAGCGCCCTTAGCTTCTGCCAATATTCAGCAGGCGCCTGGATGATGCCGCCGCCGCCCTGGATGGTTTCCAGCACGATGACGCCGACCTCCGGGTCGGAACGGAACAGGCGCTCGACCGCCTCGATGTCGGCAAACGGGATGCGGACCGTGTTTTCGGCCACCTTGAAGTCGGCGCGGTAGAGCTGGCCGTCGGTGATGCCCAGCACGCCCTTGGTCTTGCCGTGGAAGGAATTCTCGGCATAGACGATCTTCGGTCGCTTCGGACCGGCGGCGCGCTCGGCGAGCTTAACCGCCGCTTCCATCGCCTCCGAGCCGGACGAACCCAGAAACACCATGTCGAGATCGCCGGGCGAGCATTTGGCGATGTTGTGCGCAAGTGCCGCCGCATATTGCGACATGAAGGCGATGGCGATTTCCTGGCGCTTCTCCTCCTGGAATTTCTTGCGTGCTTCCAGGATGCGCGGATGATTGTGGCCGAAGGCCAGCGATCCGAAACCACCGAAGAAGTCGAGGATCTTGCGGCCGTTCTGGTCGATGTAGAACATGGCTTCGGCGCGCTCGATCTTGATCTTGTGGAAGCCGAGCAGCTTCATGAAATGCAGCTGGCCGGGGTTGAGATGCGCCTTGAACAGGTCGGTCATGCGGGCGACATCCATCGCCTTGGCCTGCTCGACGCTGATCAGATGGGGCTTGGCGATGGTGGCGGGCGATAGCGACGGCGCGCTGACCATGGTGCGCACGTTCGTCTGTTCGGGCTTGGCCATGACGGTCATTTCAATCTCCTGTCTGCACGCACGACCAGGATCGGGCGCAACGAAAGCTGTTTTGCGAGCCGCTATTCGGCGGGCACATGTTTGGTGGCGACTGCGTGGCCGGCTTTCTTTGCGCGGTACTCGCTATAGGCGGCGATCAGCATGTCCTCGTCGCGATATTGCGGCACCCAGCCGAGCTGGCGCCCGGCCTTGGACACGTCGAGCACGCAGTCCTCGTCGGCGATCAGATACTGTTCCGGGTCCATGATCGGCATGTTCAAGAGGTCGAGCAGGTCGAGCGTGCGCTTGACCGCCCAGCCCGGTGTCGGGATCAGGATCGATTTCGAGCCGGCATGCCGGATCAAATCGCCGAGCAATTTCTTGACCGGCGGCGGGTTGAGCGAACCCAGATTATAGGCCTCATTAGGCACACCGGCCTTCCAGGCCGCGCGCGCGGCCTCGGCGCAGTCGAACACCGAGATGAACTGATAGGGGTTCCTGCCCGAACCGATCATCGGCACGGGAAGGTTCCAGTCGATCAGCTTGAACAGCTTTTCCAGGATGCCGAGCCGGCCTGGGCCGATGATCAGGCGCGGGCGAAACAGCGAGATCGACATGCCGCGCTTGCGCCATTCGGCCGCCAACTCCTCTGTCTTCTGCTTCGACCAGCCATATTCGCCCAGCGGCGCCACCGGGTGCTCCTCGGTCATCGGCTGCGTGACCGTGTGGCCGTAGATCATGTCGGTCGTGTAGTGGACGAGTTTTGTCGCACCGGCTCTGTCCATGGCCTGCATGATGTGCTCGGTGCCGTGGAAATTCACCGGGAAAAAGAAATCGTGCCGCTTGGCGCGCACCTGGATCGGCGACAGCATCTTTGCCGACAGATTGTAGACCATGTCGTCGGCCGTGAGCCCGACCGCAGCGACCGACGCCGGATCGGTGACCTCGCATTGGACAAAGCGGACGGTGCGGTAATGCGGCAGGTCGCTCTTGACGATGTCGGCGACGACAACCTCTTCACCATCGGCCGCAAGCTTCGGGGCAAGATGGCGGCCGACGAAACCGTCACCGCCGAAAATCACATGTCTCATCGAACGATCTCGTTTGCTTGGATCTTGTCGGGCGTGATGGAAGCGGTCTGGTCCTCATGCTCTCGACCACCCAAATCTCGACCACTTTGCGCGATCAGCACCGTGCCGACGCAGATGAAGGCGATACCGGCGATGCGCCAGCCATTGAGGTCCTCGCGGAAGACGAAATAAGCAAAGATAGCGACGGCAACGTAGGCGAGGCTGAGGAACGGATAAGCAAAGGAGAGCTCGACCTTCGACAGCACATAGAGATGCGAGGCCATCGAGATGACGAAGGTGCAGAGGCCCAGGAACACCCACGGGCTGAAGACGATCTGCAGCAGCTTGACGAGCGGATTGACGCCCTCGAACGAGATCGGCCCGAGCGACATCATGCCTTGCTTCAGCATCAGCTGCGCGGCGGCATTGGTCATGACCGTAAAGAGAATGAAGACGATGTATTTCATGTGTTCCAAGCCACCCCTTCACGCTTCCTATTACAAACCCGCAAACATTTCGTGAAGCCACAAGAATGTTTTGAGTGAATCGTGGATTAACGATTCGGTAACCAAGAATTACTCGATTTTTATCTATTCCGCCGCCTCGACCGCACCTCGCCGCGTGTCCAGCTTCCTTGCCGTCCGTGCCCAGAAGCTCGACAGGAAGGCGGGATCGCGCAGTGCCTCCAGCCGCTGCCAGTCGGGAAAGGACGAAGCGAAGATGTCGGCGCCCATGCGGGCGTCCTTGTAGGGGTTGACCGCGCCACCCGCCTCGACCGTGATGCGATCGAGTTCCCGCAACAAGGCGAGCGTCGCAGCCCCCCTGTTGGGGAAATCAAGCGTCAGCGTGTAGCCGGGACGCGGGAACGACAGCAGCGCCGGCGAGCGGATGGAGCCGAAGCGTTTCAGCACGGTGAGGAACGAGCCCTGCCCGGCTTGCCTTGCAGCCGCCAGCAGCGCCGGCACGGCCTCGCGCGCCGCCTTTTCCGGCACCACGCTCTGGTGCTGAAAAAGCCCCTTCGGCCCGTAAAGCCGGTTCCAGTCGCGCACGCCGTCGAGCGGAAAGAAAAAACCCTGATAGCCGACCTGGCGCGGTGCGGGCGACCGGCCCTTCTTCCACCGGTAGGCGGCATTGAAGGCGGTCAGGAACGGTCGGTTGAGCACATTGAACGGCGGCTGGAACGGCACCGAGAGATTGCCGCCGGCGCGCGAGGCGGCATGCGAGCCGTGCTCGGCGTGATTGCCGGTAAACAGCAGGCCGCGACCGCTATTGCGGCCGCCGGCCAACTGGTCGATCCAGGCGACCGCATATTCATTGGCCTGATCGGCCGCCTCGGCCAAACCGAAGAACTCGTCGAGATCGCGAAACGGTGTCGCCTTTTCGACGATGTCGAGGGAATGCACCCGCATCAGCCGGATCGAGGCCGACAGGATGAGACCGGTCAGCCCCATGCCGCCGATCGTTGCCGCAAACAGGCGCGCATTGTCTGCTGCCGAGCAGCGATAGGTCCTTCCGTCGGACCTGAGCAGCGTGAAGCTCTCGACATGGCAGCCGAAGGTGCCGCGCCGGTGATGGTTCTTGCCATGCACGTCATTGGCGATGGCGCCGCCGAGCGTGACGAATTGCGTGCCTGGCACAACCGCTGGAAAGAAGCCGTAAGGGGCGGCGTGGGCGATGATGTCGGACAACAGCACGCCGGCATCCGCCTCGAGAACACCGGTTTCAGCGTTGAAGGCGTGGATGCGGTTCAGCGATCGCATATCGACGACCGCTCCGGCCTCGTTCTGGCAGGAATCGCCGTAGGAGCGGCCATTGCCATAGGCAAGCAGCGACGCTGGCTTCGCCTGACCGCCCTTCAGCAGCGCGATCCCCTCATCGGCGCTGATGGCGCGTGGCGCCGACGGTGTGACAAGGCCAAAGCTCGGGAACCGTTCCGTGGCCATGCCTACCAGCCCCCGATGACCAGCATCACCGCACCGATCAGCACCACGATCTGGCTGCGCCAGTCGCGGATGATGAACACGACCGGATCGTCATGCATCTCGTTGCGGCGTGCCAGGATCCAGACGCGCACGGTGAGATAAAGCACGATCGGCGCCAGCGGCCAGATCAGCCACGGATGCGGATAGAGCTCGCGCACCGCGACACTGTCCATGTAGAGCGCCAGCACCAGCGCCGAGGAGAAGGCCGAGGCCATGCCGGCCTGGGCGACGATCTCCTGGTCTTCGGTGCGATAGCCGCGGCCGGCAATGCGCTCGCCGGGCGGAATGGCTGTGGTGCGCAGTTCGACAAAGCGCTTCACCAGCGCCAGCGACAGGAAGAAGAAGATCGAGAAGGCGAGCAGCCAGAACGAGACGTCGACGCCGGTCGCCGCCGCACCGGCCAGGACGCGGATCGTGTAGAGGCCGGCGAGCGTCAGTACGTCGACCAGCAGCATGCGTTTGAACGACAGCGAATAGGCCGTGGTGACGACCATGTAGCCACCGAGCACGGCCAGGAATTCGTGCGACAGGAACAGCCCGGTGCCGATGCCGATCGCCAGAAGCACCGCGATCGCGCCAAGGCCGAACGGGATCGACAGCGCACCGCTGGCGAACGGCCTGTTGCGCTTGGTGAGGTGTTTGCGGTCGAGCGCGAGGTCGAAGAAATCGTTGAGGATATAGATGGCCGATGCCACCGCACTGAACGAGACGAATGCCAGCAGGCATTCCCAGATCATGTCGGTGTTGAAATATTCATGCGAGAGCACCATCGGCACTGCGATCAGCGAATTCTTCAGCCACTGATGGACACGCAGCATCTTGACGATGGTCCGCAAAGTCGGCTTTGGCGCCGGCATCGTCTCGGCGCCATGTGCCGCCTGCCAGCGCGCGGCATGGCGGTCGGGCGCGACGACGATCGCGTTGCGCGCTGCATCGAAGACCTGGAGATCGTGACGGCTGTTGCCGGCATAGTCGAAACCGCCATCGCCATAGGCTGCGATCAGCGAAGCGCGCTTCCTGCCCGAGGTGAGATTGGCGAGACCATCGGTGGCCAGCACCTGGTCGAAAATGCCGAGATGGACCGCGATGGCATCGGCGAACTTGCGCGGCGTGCCGGTCGCCAGCACGATCTTGCGGCCTTCGGCATGCTCGGTCCGGAGGCGGCAAAGCAGCACCTCGCGATAGGGCAGCGATGCCGGATCGATGTCGATGCGCTGCGCGATTGCCTGCTTCAGCCGCGCCGGTCCGCCGGCGGCCCAGAAAGGCACGAGGAAGATATAGAGCGGGTTCTTCTTGAGAAGGATGAACAGCCCTTCCCACAACAGGTCGGTCGCGATCAGCGTGCCGTCGAGATCGACCGCAAGCGGTATTGCGTTCCTGTCCGACCGCGCATCCATGTCCTACCCTGCCCGCGTAGAGTTGCGCGCCGCTTTTCGGCGTCTTGAGGCTGGTATAGCGGGCGATGACGTAGCGAACGTTAAAACGCACGGTTGCAGACGGCTGCCATGGGGGTATTTCCGGCGTCATTGTTAAACAACCGCTACCGGAAACGATAAAAGGCCGGGCAAATTCCCGGCCTCCGCAATCGTGACGCCAGGATTACTTGATGCGGGCGACACCGCCCGAAATCTCGACGGTTTCCGAACCGGTCAGGGCTTCGAGGTCGCCATTGGGCAAGGTGACGAAGCAGCCATTCGGGCAGAACTCAACCGTTTCGCCACCGGCCAACGCAAGGTCGGTCTTGCTGCCGCCCTCGGTGACGACCAGCGTTCGGGTCTCGGCGTCCTTGTTAACCGCGCTCGCGGCATGGACCGAGCCGATAGCGGCGACCAGGGCGACGGCAGCGACGAGAGACTTCCACATGGTGCAATATCGGTGTTCCCACCGCCTCTGTTGCATTTCGCAAGGCATTTTCGCCTTTGCATGGAGCTTATATGAGATGGAAGCTGAACCGCAACTGAATGCCCCATTCATGCCGCAATCGGCTTTCGATGGTTGAGACCCACCGATTCCCAGCCTAGTCCGGATCTGGCTTCCTGGTTTTGCGGGACTTGACCAGTCGCTTCTTCTCCGCCTCGGCTTCGGCCTTCACCTGCTCCTGTTCGGCGAAGTCGGCCTCGATCTTGTCGTCGTCTGTCGGCCAGGCCTTGGGCTTGTGGGCCTCGACCACGGCGCGTGGCGTCGAGGGCATCTCGATGTGTTCGCTGCTGAATTTTTCAAGCACGGCAAAACGGATGTCGTTCTGCGCGATGTTGCCGTTCATCACATCGGCCAGGAACACGCGGATCTCGAATTCCAGGGCGGCAGGGCCGAAATTGGAAAATAGCACGAAGGGTTCGGGGTTCTTCAGCACCATCGGGTGGCTGCGGGCGATCTCCAGCAGGACGGCATGAACCTGCTTGACGTCGCTGCCATAGGCGACGCCGACCTTGATGTCGATGCGGCCGAGCTTGTTGCGGTGCGTCCAGTTGCCGACGGCATTGTTGATCAGGTTCGAGTTGGGCAGGATCACCGATTGCCGCTGGAAGGTTTCGATCTCGGTGGCGCGCACGCTGATCTTCTTGACTGTGCCGCTGACATCGCCGGCAACGATCCAGTCGCCCACCTTGAACGGCCGTTCGGCCAACAGGATCAGGCCGGAAACGAAATTGGACACCACGTTCTGCAGGCCAAAGCCGATACCGAGGGAAAGAGCGCCGGCGACTAGTGCCAGGCTGGACAGGTCGATGCCCGCCGCCGAGATGCCGACCAGTGCCGCAAGCGCGACGCCGGCATAGCCGACCGCCAGCCTGATCGAGTTGCGCACGCCGGTATCGACCTTGCCACGCGCCATCACGGAACCGTCGAGCCAGCCCTGGAACCAGCGCGTCAGGAAATAGCCTATGACGAAGACGACGATGCCGGAGAGGATGCCGGTGACCGAGATCGTCACCGAGCCGATGTTGATCCCGGTTGCGAGCTTGTAGGCCCAGGCCTGGATATCGCCGGGCTGGAAACCCCACATCAGCAGGATCAACGGCAGGAACACCAGCACGATCATCACATTGATGGCAACACTGACGACAAGGCCGAGCTGGTCGAGGGCTGTATCCTCGTAGCTGGATTTGGCCGACAGCCAGCGCCCGACGGTCGTGTTGGCGAAAGCACCCTCCTCGCCGATCGCCTGCGCCGACAGGAAGCCGATATAGGCGGTGATCAGCACGGTGCCGGTAACGACGACCTGCAACGAAACGAACAGAGCAAGGCCGATGTAACCGAGCAGCGCCGCGACGATGGTGAAAAGACCGAGCGCAAGCGCCGTATAGCGCAGCCATGCCGGCCAAGGCCGCCAGCTTCCGTCACGCGCCTTGAACGGCCTCAGCATCGCCATCAGGATCAGGATGACGCCGACGATGATGGTGGCGCCGAAACTGCGGGCGATGGTCAGCGACAGCGGCGAGCCCATCTTGTCGTTGATGACCGACAGGAAATAATTGACGCCGATGACCACGGCCATGGCGGTCGTCAGCCGCACCAGCCAGCGCGCCGGACCTGTCTCGACTGGGATAAGGCGCCAATTCGGCAGCCGCGGCTCGAGCGCCGCATTGGTCAATCGGTTGACGCAGAACACCACCCCGATGACGGCCGCGAGCGCATTCAGGAAGAGGCCGATGTCGCCACGCAACACATTGTAATAGTTGAAAAAGAACACCGTGGAGGCCAAGAACACGCCAACCGCCAGCGTCGGCAGCAAGGTCGACCAGAAGGCCACCGACAAGCGGCTGAGATAGGATGGATCCTCATTGGCAGGGTCGGCTTCGAACACGCGCCCGAACAGGCGCCGGCCACCGACCAGCAGCACCAGCGCCAGCCCGAGCGCCACGAAGGTTGCCGCCAGAATGGCCTGGAACTTGAACTTGAAAGCGAAGCTTAGCCATGACGACACCGCTTTGTAGAAATTGCCGAATTCGTCTCTGGCGTCCGAAAAGACCTGCGGGCTGAGCGCGTCGGACAACACATAGCGCTTGGTGAGCACATTGCGGAACAGCTCGCTGCGCATGTTGCCGATCTTGTCGATCAGCCCGCTGATACGGATCGAAAGCGATTGGGCTTGCGCAATGACGGCATTGATCTCCGCCTTTTCCGACACCAACGCCTCGCGTTCGCCGCTGACGATGTCGGGCTCCGGCGGCTGACCCGCCGCAGGTGCCGCGCCAAGCTGCTCAAGACGGCTGTTGATCTCGCCAAGACGCGTACGGAAGGCCAGTGCGCTGTTCAGCGATTGCCGCGACAGCTCCTCGAGTTGCAAGCGGATATCGACAAGGCTGCTATCCTCCTCGCCGTCCTGCTGTATCTGCTTCTCGAAATTGTCGGTCTTGGTCGTCAGCGCCTGGATGATCTTCTGCTGGTCGGCGACCAGTCCGGCAGGCGCCTGGCCAAGCCCCTGTGCCACCGCATCGAACGACAGCGGCGCCGAGACGACAAGCGTGAGGATCAAAACGAGACGAAGCAATCGGAAAAGCATGATTTGTTGGCGACTCATCGGCGGCAAAGGCAATTTGAAAGCCTGCTCTTGATAAAGACGGCCCTATCATGGGGCAAGCCGTCGTATCGCGAGCCCGTCCGATCATTGGCCTCAACCGATCACTCCACTCCGATTGATCCCATCCCAGGCGTCGGCCAGTCGAAAGGCGATGGCGCAATATTGGCTTTGCGGATGCGGCCTGCTCTATAGTCTGCCGCATCGCCCGAACCGGATGACATCAATGGCAGAGTACTCGGCCTTTTCGCTGCTCGCGAACGCGCTCAAGGGAAACAAGGATTGGAAGCCGGCATGGCGCAAGCCTGACCCGAAGGCGTCCTATGACGTCATCATCATCGGTGGCGGCGGTCACGGGCTGGCGACCGCCTATTATCTTGCCAAGGAACACGGCATCACCAATGTCGCCGTGCTGGAAAAGGGTTGGCTCGGCTCCGGTAATGTCGGCCGCAACACAACGGCCGTGCGCTCGAACTATCTGCTGCCGGCCAACACCCGCTTCTACGAACACTCGATGAAGCTGTGGGAGAACCTTTCGCACGAGCTCAACTACAATGTCATGTTCTCGCAGCGCGGCTGCCTGAACCTGGCGCACACGCCGGCCCAGTTCGACGACTATGCAAGACGCGGCAATGCCATGCGCCATCTCGGCGTCGATGCGGAATTGATGACGCCGGCGCAGATCAAGCGCCTGATCCCGGCGCTCGACATCTCCGACAGCGCACGCTTTCCGGTGGTCGGCGGCCTGATGCAGCGGCGCGCCGGCACCGCCCGCCACGATGCTGTGGCCTGGGGCTATGCGCGCGGCGCCGATCGTCGCGGCGTCGACATCATCGAGAATTGCGAGGTCACCGGCTTCCTGCGCGACGGCGACCGCATTTCAGGCGTGACGACGTCCCGTGGCGACATCCGCGCCAGGAAGGTGGCCGTTGCGGTCGCCGGCAGCACCGGGCGTGTCATGCAGCTTGCCGGCATCGAGACGATGCCGATCGAGAGCCATGTGCTGCAGGCCTTCGTCACCGAATCGCTGAAACCCTTCATCGACACGGTCGTCACCTTCGGCATGGGCCATTTCTACATGTCGCAGTCGGACAAGGGCGGCCTCATCTATGGCGGCGACATCGACGGCTACAACAGCTACGCCCAGCGCGGCAATTTGCCCGTCGTCGACGAGGTGATGAGCGAAATGCTGGCGCTGTTTCCGGGCCTTGCCAGCGTGCGCATGCTGCGCTCCTGGGGCGGTGTTTGCGACATGTCGATGGACGGCTCGCCGATCATCACCACCGGCCCCTTGCCCGGCATGTATCTCAACTGCGGCTGGTGCTATGGCGGCTTCAAGGCGACGCCGGCTTCCGGCTGGTGCTTCGCCTGGACCATCGCCAAGGACCAGCCGCACGATCTCAACGCCCCCTTCACCCTCGACCGCTTCCACCGCGGCCTGGTGATCGACGACAAGGGCCAGGGTGCAAACCCCCGGCTGCACTAGGCATTAGGTAGAGTTCAATGTTGATCACTTGCCCCTATTGCGGCCCGAGCGACGTCATCGAGTTCACCTATCAGGGTGACGGCAACCGCGAGCGTCCCGATCCTGCCTCTCAGAATTTCGAGGCGTGGAATGCCTATGTCTATGACAGGCTGAACCCGGCCGGGGATCACAACGAGATCTGGCAGCATTCCGGCGGTTGCCGCACGCATCTGCGCGTCGTGCGCAACACGCTGACGCATGAGATTTCCAGCGTTGCTTTTGTGCGCGGTGATCATCAAGGGCGCGGCGATCATGGCTCCGCCGCGCGCCGCAAGGCGGAGGACAAGTCATGAGCCCGCGCCGCACCGACACCGGCGGCCGCATCGACCGGCTGAAAACCATCCGCTTCACCTTCGATGGCGCGGCCTACACCGGCCATGCCGGCGACACGCTGGCGTCAGCCCTGCTGGCCAAGGGCGTCACGCTTTACGGACGTTCGTTCAAATACCACCGCCCGCGCGGCCTGCTCACAGCCGGCGTCGAGGAACCCAACGCGCTGGTGACGGTGCTGAAGGGCGAGGTTCGTGAACCCAACATCCCGGCGACCATGGTCGAGATCCATGACGGACTGGTTGCCATCAGCCAGAACCGCTTTCCCTCGCTTGCCTGGGACATCAACGCCGTCAACCAGCTCGGCGGCAAGATCCTGTCGGCCGGGTTCTACTACAAGACCTTCATGGGACCGGTGTTCGGTCCGCTCAAAGGCACGCGCTTCTGGATGTTCTGCGAACACTTCATCCGTCGCGCCGCCGGCCTCGGCAGCGCCGGATCGGCAAAGGACCCGGCCCGCTACGAACGCATGAACGCCTTTTGCGACGTGCTGGTGGTCGGCTCCGGCCCCGCCGGCCTGATGGCCGCCAAGGCTGCCGCCGATCAGGGCGCCCGCGTCATGCTGGCCGATCTCGAGCCGCTTTTCGGCGGTTCGGCCAACTGGTCCGATGAAACGATCGACGGCGCGCCTGCCGCCGATTGGGCCCGTCGCACGGTCGCCCAGCTCGAAGGCCGAGACAATGTCCGCCTTTTGCCGCGCACCACGGTCTGGGGTTACTACGACAACAACACGCTTGCCGCGCTCGAACGGGTCAGCGACCATAAGGATCAGCCAGGCAAGGGCGAGCCGCGCCATCGCTATTGGGCGATCCGCGCCAAATCCGTGGTCCTGGCCACTGGTGCGTTCGAGCGGCCGCTGGTCTTCCCCGGCAATGACCGGCCAGGCGTGATGCTGGCGCATGCAGCCGAGCGCTATGTCAACGAATTCGGTGTGCTGCCGGGCGAGCGGATCGCACTGTTCACCAACAATGACAGTGCCTATCGGGCGGCCGTCGCCTTGAAGAAGGCCGGTGCCGCGGTCGTCGCCATCGCCGATGTCAGGCCGGAACTTTCGCCGGAGATGCGCAAGCTGGCCGCGGAAGCCGAGGCCGAGATCTTCGCTGGCCATGCCGTCGTCGCCACCGAAGGCGGCAAGGCGCTGTCCGGCCTCAAACTGCAGCGCTTCGACATGACCAACGGCACGCTCATCGGTGATGCACGCAGCATCCATGCCGATTGCCTGCTGATGTCGGGCGGCTGGTCGCCGACCATCCATCTGGCCAGCCAGGCCGGTGCCAAGGCGGAATGGAACGCCGCCCGGCAAGCCTTTCTGCCGCCGAAGCCGACACAAAAGTGGCCCCCACAGCAATGGATCGGCGCCGGTGCCTTCACCGGCAGTTTTTCCACCACCGAAGCCATCGCCGAAGGCCGCGCCGCCGGCCTCGCCGCCGCCGGCGGGCAGAGCACACCGTCCATGCTGCCGACCGTCGAAGCAGTGCCCGGCGATCCCGATCCCGCCCCGGTGTTCGAGATCAGGGCCAAGGGCAAGAGCTTTGTCGATTTCCAGCACGACGTCACGGCTGAGGACGTGCGGCTGGCCCACCGCGAGGGCTTCGTCTCGGTCGAGCATCTGAAACGCTACACCACGCTCGGCATGGCGACCGACCAGGGCAAGAGTTCCAACGTGCCTGGCCTCGCAATCATGGCCGAAGCGCTGGGCAAGCCGATCCCCGAGGTCGGCACGACGCGCTTCCGGCCGCCCTTTGCACCGGTGTCGATCGGCTCGCTGGCGGCCGAGCGTTTTGGCGACCTGAAGCCCGGGCGGCTGACTCCGATGCATGACTGGCATCTGGCCAGTGGCGCGACGATGTATTCCGCCGGCCTCTGGTACCGGCCGATGATCTACGGTCATGCCGGCGAGACGGTCGAGCAGGCCTATGTGCGCGAAGCCAAGGCGACGCGCGAAAGCGCAGGGATCGTCGATGTCTCGACGCTGGGCAAGATTGCCGTGCAAGGCCCTGACGCCGCCGCATTCCTCGACCGCGTCTACACCAACATGTTTTCGACGCTCGCCGTCGGCAAGGCACGCTACGGGCTGATGCTGCGCGAGGACGGCCTAGCCTTCGACGACGGCACCACTTGGCGGCTCGGCGATCAGGATTTCCTGATGACCACCACCACGGCCAATGCCGGCAAGGTGATGCAGCATCTGGAGTATTTCCTCGACGTGATCTGGCCGGAGCTGAAAGTCCACGTGACCTCGGTGACCGACGAATGGGCGGGTGCCGCGATCGGCGGGCCGAAGGCCAGGCAGATCCTCGCCGCCTGTGTCACCGGCACGTCGGTCGACAACGCCGCCTTGCCCTTCATGGGCATCGTGCGTGGCGATATAGCAGGCGTCCCGGTGATGATTTGCCGGCTGTCCTTCTCGGGTGAAATGGCCTTCGAGGTCTATTCCGGCGCCGGCTACGGCACCCATGTCTGGGAAGCGCTGGTTAAAGCCGGAAAACCGTTCGGGCTGGTCACCTACGGGCTCGAGGCACTGGGCACCATGCGCATCGAAAAGGGCCATGTCACCGGCGCCGAGATCGACGGCCGCACCACGGCACGCGACCTGCATCTCGACTGGATGCTGTCGAAGAAGAAGCCTTTCATCGGCTCGGCAATGATGGACCGCGAAGGCTTGATCGCATCGGACCGCCTCGAACTGGTCGGCCTGATCGCCCTCGATAACCGGCCACTCAACGGTGGCGCCCACATCGTCGAGGAGGTTGACGAAGCCAATCCGCACGACTCCATCGGCCATATTACCGCCTGCTGCTATTCGCCGGCGCTCGGCAAACATATCGCGCTGGCGCTGGTCAAGGGCGGCAAGGCACGGCAAGGCACACGCGCTCATGTCTCCGATCCCTTGCGCAACCGGTTCGGACCGGTCGAGATCGTCTCCAACCACTTCTTCGATCCGGACGGGAGCCGCATGCATGGTTGAGCGCCAATCACCCGAGCCCTTGTCGCCGCTTGAGCCCGAATTCCACGTCGGCTCGCACGGCAATTTCGAGCATGGCGTCGAGATCATCCTGACCGAGACGAGGCCGGGGTCGATCGTGCAGCTCGCCGCCTGGCCCGGCGAGGAGAAGAAGCTGATCGCGGCCATCCGCACCGTCACCGGGCTTGCCCTGCCCGATGGCGCCGGCGGTGGCCTGAGCGACGGCGTGAAGTCGGTTTTCGGCTTCGCGCCGGGAAAGTTCACTATCGCCGACGAGGCTGAAGGGCTGGCAGCAGCCTTTGCCAAGGTGGTCACCCCCATCATCGGCACCGTGACCGATCTTTCACATGGCCGCACCGCCATCCGCATTGCCGGGCCTAAGGCTGAATGGGTGCTGGCGAAATTCTTCGCCATCGACTTTTCGCTGCCGGCCTTTCCCATCGGCGCCGGCCGCTCGACCACCCATCACGACATCTTCGCCCAGATCCAGCGCACCGGCGCCGACCAGTTCGACATCTATGTCTTCCGCTCGTTTGCACGCTCGTTCTGGAAGGCGCTCTGCCACGCCAGCGAGGAAGTCGGCTACGAGGTGCAGTAGGCGGCGGCGGCGAACGGTCGCATCGCTCCTGCTCCTGGCATCAAGGCCAGCCGGTTCTGCCGCTAGAGAATCTGGCCGCAGGCGCCCATGGTGCGAAAACGTGGCCGCCCAACCGGCCCAGGGATATGAAATCCCGTCTTCAAGAGTCGGCACATTCGTTTGGTTCGAACATCTCCATGACCGCAGAACTATCCGCCGGCGCCACGGATCGCGCCGATGTGCCGGCCAGAGCTTTGCTCCTGCTGCCGCTGACGGTCGCCTGCGGCGTGTTCATGACCAGCCTCGACCAGAATGTCGTGGTGACCGCGCTGCCGGGCATCAGCGAAAGCCTCGGGCGTCCGCCCAGCCAGCTCGGCCTCTTGATTACCGTCTATGTTGCCAGCCTGATCATCTCGATGCCGCTTGGCGGCTGGGCCGCCGACCGCTTCGGCCTGCGCAACGTCTACTGCTTTGCCTTGCTGGTGTTCGCCGCCTCGTCGGCGCTCTGCGGGCTGTCCGACAACATCTGGACGCTGGTCGGCGCCCGCGCGCTGCAAGGCTTTGGCGGCGCCTTGATGGGCACGCTCGGCCAGGTCGTCATCCTGTCGACCTTTCCGCGCAGCCGAACGCTGAAGATCAACATGTACATCTCGCTGGCCGGCCAGTCCGGACCGTTGGTCGGTCCGCTCGTCGGCGGCGCGCTGACCACCTACATTTCCTGGCGCTGGATCTTCTTCATCAACGTGCCGTTCGCGCTGGCTGCGGCAATTCTTGCCGCCTCGCTGTTTCCGACGATGACCAAGCCGGTGCGCACGCCGTTCGATTTTCCGGGCTTCCTGCTGGTCGGCAGCGGCATGGTCCTGCTGGTCTTCGGCATGGATTCGCTTGCCGCCAAGGATGCCGCGGGCGGCATCATCGCCGCCGAACTGGCGCTGGCGCTCGTTATCCTGACCATCGCCTCGTTCTACTGCCTGCGCGTGCGCAATCCGCTGCTCGATCTCAAGCTGTTGCGCATCCGTACCTTCCGCATTTCGTTCCTCACCGGTGGCGGGCTGGACACGATCGGCCTCAGCTCCGTCGTCTTCCTGCTGCCGCTGATGTTCCAGCTCGGCTTCGGCATGAGCGCGGTTCAGGCGGGATCGCTGACCTTCGTCGCCGCGGTCGGCTCCGTGGCCATGCGGTTCTTCATGCCGCGTGTCCTCAACCGTTTCGGCTTTCGCCGCGTGCTGGTCTACAACACGCCCATCGTCGCCGCCCTGGTTGCCGGCTTCGCGCTGATGCAGGCGACGACGCCGGTATGGATCGTGCTCACCTACATCTTCGTCTTCGGCGTCTTCCGCTCCGCGCAATGGGCCTCGACCGGCAACCTCGCCTATTCCGACATCGCGCCCGAGCAGCTCGCCCGTTTCAGCGCGCTCTATTACATATTATGGCAGCTGGCAGTGGCGATCAGCGTTGGCCTGGCCGCCGCGGCACTGTCGTTTCTGGCGGGCGGCGGCCCTGCCGTCGCCGACGACTTTCGCATCCTGTTCGTGATCGAGGGCGTCATCACGCTCTGCGCGCTGCTTGCCTACCTCAAGCTGACGCCGCAAGACGGCGTCCATGTCAGCGGCCACGGCGCACAGATGAACACGGAATGAAGCTGGCTGGCTTACTCGCTGAACGTCACCCACTCTTCCAGCGGCACGCGGTCGGTGCGGAAGGCGTTTTCAGGTTTTGACGTATCTTCGTAACCAACCGCCATGCCGCAGACGACGATCTCTTCGTCCGGAATGTCGAGCACCGGCCTGATCTGCCGGTGATAGGGCGCGAAGGCCGCCTGCGGACAGGTGTGCAGACCCCTGCCTCTAGCTGCGACCATGATGTTCTGCAGGAACATGCCGTAGTCAATCCACGAGCCCTGGTTGAGGCGGCGGTCGATGGTGAAGATCATGCCGACCGGAGCGTCGAAGAAGACGAAGTTGCGGTCGTGCTGGGCGCGCATCTTGTCGACCTCGCGGCGACCAATGCCGAGCGCGCCATAGAGGCCGAAACCGTTGGCGCGGCGGCGGGTCAGATACGGCTCGAAGAACTGGGTGGGATAATACCGGTACTCGTCCCAATCGGCTTTTTCGGCGCGAATGCCGGAATTGAGAATGGCGTCTGATATCCGCTGCTTGCTCTCGCCCTTGGTGACATAGACTTTCCATGGCTGCATGTTGGTGCCGGATGGGGCGCGCGCCGCAACCGCCAGAATGGCGCGGATGGTGTCGTCGTCGACCATGTCGGGCAGGAATGCGCGCACCGAACGGCGCGACAGGATCGCCTCGTCGACAATCTCGGCATCGCCCGCGATTCGGGGGTTATTTTCCAGCATGGGCCGTCCCTTACCCTTTGTCTCGATCGGACGTCCCCACTCGCCGCTCTCGGCGGAGCCTTTGCATGAACCGTCAAAATCGCGCAAGCAAATCTTGTGCATCCGTGAAAATCCACTTGATTTTTTCATGAGCTTGATTTCTCATGAAATTTGACAGTTATTTTTCATGAAGAGAGCGTTTTGCCTTCGACTGCCGCAAGAACATTGCAGGGACCTGACGAACGCGTGCTGGCCGGCGATATCAGGGCCTTGCGCAAGGCGCGCGGGCTGACACTCGCCGAGATTGGCCTGAATCTTGGCCGTTCCGTCGGCTGGGTCAGCCAGGTCGAACGCGGCCTGTCGACGCCATCGCTCGGTGACCTCAGGGCCTTCGCCGAACTGTTCGGCGTGCCGATCAGCCTGTTCTTCAGCCATGACGTACCTGTCGAAAGCGAGCGCGGCGTGGTCGTGCGCGCCGGCAGGCGCCGCACGCTTGGCACAAGCGAATCCGGCCTGGTGGAGGAGCTTCTGTCGCCCGATCTCGGCGGTAGCTTCGAGATGGTGCGTTCGGTCTTCGCGCCAGGCGCGGAACTGAAGGCCGAGGCGCAGCGACCGACCGAGGAAGCCGGATACGTCGCCTCCGGACTGTTCGACATCGAGATCGGAGGTGTCTGGCATCGGCTTGGCGAGGGCGACTCCTTTCGCTTCGAAGGCAAGCCCTACCGCTGGCGCAATCCGGGTGCCGAGCCGGCAATTGTCATCTGGGTGGTTTCACCACCCGTCTATTGAGTTCAAGTTTGGAGAAGAACATGGCGGGTTTGCCGAGCACGGCGCGCGTGGTGATCATCGGAGGCGGTGCCGTCGGCACCTCCTCGCTCTACCATCTCGCCAAGGCGGGCTGGACCGACTGCGTGCTCTTGGAAAAGAACGAGCTGACCTCCGGCTCGACCTGGCATGCCGCCGGCAACGTGCCGACCTTCTCCTCGTCCTGGTCGCTGATGAACATGCAGCGCTATTCGACCGAGCTTTATCGCGGGCTGGCCGACGCGGTCGACTATCCCATGAACTATCACGTCACCGGCTCGCTGCGCCTTGCCCATACGAAAGAGCGCATGCAGGAGTTCCAGCGCGCCAAGGGCATGGGCCGCTACCAGGGCATGGACATCGACATTGTCGGCGTCGACGAGATCCAGCGCCGCTATCCCTTCATCGAGACGCACGACCTGAAAGGCGCGCTCTACGATCCGAGCGACGGCGACATCGACCCGGCGCAGCTCACCCAGGCGCTGGCCAAGGGTGCGCGCGACATGGGCGCCAGGATCATCCGCTTCTGCCCGGTCACAGGGGTGCGCCGCGAGAACGACGAATGGGTGGTCGCCACACCGCAAGGCGAGATCCGCTGCGAGATCGTCGTCAATGCCGCCGGCTACCGCGCCGCCGAAGTCGGCCGGATGTTCGGCCGCGACGTGCCGATGATGGTGATGAGCCATCAGTACATCCTGTTCGAGGAGATCCCCGAACTGGCGGCATGGTCGAAGGAGCAAGGTAAGAAACTGCCGCTGCTGCGCGACGTCGATACCTCTTACTATCTGCGCCAGGAAAAGAACGGCATGAACCTCGGCCCCTATGAGCGCAATTGCCGTGCGCACTGGGCTACCCACAACGACCCGATGCCGGAGGATTTTTCCTTCCAGTTGTTCCCCGACGATCTCGACCGGTTGGAACATTATCTGGCCGACGCCGTCGCCCGCGTACCAATCCTTGGCACCGCCGGCCTGTCCAAGGTCATCAATGGCCCGATCCCCTACACGCCGGACGGCAACCCGCTGATCGGCCCGATGCCCGGCGTTCCCAATGCCTTCGAGGCCTGCGTCTTCACCTTCGGCATCGCCCAGGGCGGCGGCGCCGGCAAGGTGCTGGCTGAATGGGTGACTGAGGGCCAGACCGAATGGGATATGTGGTCCTGCGATCCGCGCCGCTTCACCTCCTTTGCCTCGGCGCCGGACTATTGCGTCGCCAAGGGTATGGAAATCTACGGCAACGAATACGCCATCCAGTTTCCGCGCCATGCCTGGCCGGAAGGGCGCGACCGCAAGCTGTCGCCGATCCATGATCGCACCAAGGCGCTCGGCGGCCGCTTCGATGCCTACAATGGCTGGGAGCGCGCCACCTGGTATGCGCAGGACGGCGACGATGTTTCCGAGGAAGCCACACTAACCTTCCGCCGCGACGGGCCATGGCAACATCGGGTGCGTGAAGAATGCCTGGCCGTGCGTGACGCCGCCGGCATTCTGGACCTGCCGGGCTTTTCGCGCTTCAACCTGGAAGGCCCGGGGGCCGCCGAATGGCTGAGCCTGCAGGTCACCGGGCTGGTGCCGAAGCCAGGCCGCATCGGTCTCGTCTATTTCGCCGACGACAAGGGCCGCATCGTCACCGAAATGTCCGTCGTGCGCCACGACGAGAATGTGATGACGCTGATCACCGCGGCGGTCGCCCAATGGCACGATTTCGAGTGGCTGAAGTCGCGCATGCCCAAGGACGCGCCGTTCAAACTGGTCGACCGGACCGAAGAATTCTCGACCCAGATCCTGGCCGGCCCCAACTCGCGGAAAATCCTCGCCGATGTCTGTGAAGCCGACCTCACTCTGCCATGGCTGACGCATCAGGAAACAAAGATCGCCGGCCGCTGGGCGAAGCTTGTGCGCGTGTCCTTCGCCGGCGAACTCGGCTGGGAAATCCACACCAGGGTCGACGACACCGCCGCCATCTTCGATGCCATCTGTGCGGCAGGCCAGCAGCACGGACTGAAGCCGTTCGGCATGTATGCGCTGGATTCGCTCAGGCTCGAAAAGGGCTACCGCACCTGGAAAGGCGACCTATCGACCGATTACTCGATCCTGCAGGGCGGGCTCGAGCGCTTCGTCAAATGGGACAAGCCCGACTTCCGTGGCAAGGCGGCCCTGCAGAACGAGAAGCAGCAAGGCGTGAAGAAGCGTTTCGTCACGCTGGTCGTCCAAAATCCCGGCGATTGTGACGCCCCTTCGGTGTCGACGCTGTGGCACGACGGCAAGATCGTCGGCGAGACGACCTCAGGCGGCTGGGGTCATCGCATCGACAAATCGATCGCGCTCGGCGTGCTGCGCGCCGACCTGGCCGAGCCGGGCACCACAATCGAGGTCGAGATCTTCGGCGAGCGTTTTCAGGCGATCGTGCAGAAGGATGAGCCCCTGTGGGATCCGAAGAACGAGAGGCTGCGCGCATGAAGAAAATCATCCTCGCCGATGGCGGCATGGGCCAGGAACTGGTCCGCCGCAGCCAATCCGAGCCGACGCCGCTATGGTCGGCCAGGGTGCTGATCGACGAACCGGATCTGGTGCGCGACCTGCACGCGGAATTCATCCGTGCCGGCGCCCGCGTGATCACCATCAACACCTATTCGGCAACACCCGAACGCCTGGCGCGCGAGGGCGCGGAAGACCTCTTCAAGCCGTTGCAGAAGCGCGGCATCGAATTGGCCAGGCAAGCTTGCGAGCAGGCCGGTGAGGCAACCATCGCCGGCTGCCTGTCGCCGCTGTTCGGCAGCTACGCGCCGGCACTGACCATTTCTTATCAGGATACGCTCGACATCTACCGCCGCATCGTTGCCGAGCAGGCGGATGGTGTCGACCTGTTCCTGTGCGAAACCATGGCGTCCACCGAGGAAGCACGCGCTGCGGTCACCGCCGCGTCGGAAAGCGGCAAGCCGGTATGGGTGTCGTGGACGCTCGCCGACCACGGCAAACCACGGCTGCGCAGCGGCGAGACGATAGCCGCCGCGGCAAGCGCGCTCGACGGCCTGCCTGTCGCGGCGCGGCTGCTCAACTGCTGCCGGCCCGAAGCGATCGCCGCGGCCTTGCCTGAACTGATCGAACTCGGCGGCCCGGTCGGCGCCTATGCCAATGGCTTCACCTCCACCGAAGCGCTCAAGCACGGCGGCACAGTCGATGTGCTGCACGCCCGCCATGATCTCGGCCCGGACGCCTATGCCGACCAGGCGATCGGCTGGGTGGAGGCCGGCGCCGACATTGTCGGCGGCTGCTGTGAAGTCGGACCGCCGCATATCGCGGCCCTGCGCGACCGGCTCGAACAGGCCGGCTACGAAATTTCGGGAGAAATACATGCCTAGACCATCGTCGCGCATTTCCGGCATCGTGCCTTCGGGCAAGGACGGCTGGGAAGTTCATTCGGCCGCCTGGGCCCGCAAGGCGGCCGGCGAAGACGTCATCATGCTGTCGGTCGGCGATCACGACTTCGACACACCTTCGGAGACGATCGAAGCGTGCGTGACCGCGGTTCGCGGCAGCAACCACCACTACACGCCGCTTTCCGGCCTGCCGCGCTTGCGCAAGGCCATGGCGGCAGCCTCGAGCGCCTGCACCGGCGTCGAGACGACGCCGGATCAAGTCATCGCCACGCCGGGCGGCCAGGCCGCACTCTATGCGGCCGTGCAAGCCGTGCTCGACCAGGGCGACCACGCTATCGTGGTGGCGCCCTATTACGCCACCTATCCCAACACGTTTAGCGCCGCCGGCGCCAGTTTCACCGTGGTTGAGACACCTGCCGAGGACGGCTTCCAGCCGCGTGCCGAGATGATCCGTGCAGCACTCCGGCCGAACACGCGCGCCATCCTGATCAACACGCCGAACAACCCGACCGGTGCAGTCTATTCGCGCGAGCGGCTGGAGCAACTTGCCGAGATCTGCCGGGAGCATGACCTCTGGCTGCTGTCGGACGAAGTCTATTGGACGCTGGGCGGCGGCGAGCACGTCTCGCCGCGCTCGCTGCCAGGGATGGCCGAGCGCACTCTGGTCATCAATTCGATGTCCAAGAGCCACGGCATGACCGGCTGGCGCATGGGCTGGCTGACCGGTCCTGAAGCAATGATCACGCTGCTCACCAATCTCAATCTGGTCACGACTTACGGGCTGCCGGCCTTCATCTCGATCGCCTGCGCCGAGGCGCTTGAAAACCGCTATGGCGTGAAGGACATCGCCGAGCGCTACGCCGCGCGCCGCACCGTCTTCCTCGATGCCGTGCGCGGCATGAACGATGTCACCGTGCGCGGTTCCGAAGGCGGCATGTATGTCATGCTCGACATATCGGCCGTTGAACCCGACGACGAGAAATTCGCCTTCGCTTTCCTCGATAAGGAGAACGTCGGCGTGATGCCGGGTTCCAGCTTCGGCGAGGCAGCCGCCGGTCACATTCGCATCAGCCTCTGCCAGCCCGAACCCATGCTGCAAGAAGCAGCGCTCCGGCTGCGCCGTTTCGCTTCCAGCTACCGTCGCGAGGCAGCATGACCGCCAAAGCCATCCCTACCAAAGCGAGGGCCGTCATCATCGGCGGCGGTGTTTCCGGCTGTTCGGTGGCCTATCACCTGGCAAAGCTCGGTTGGACCGACATCGTGCTTCTGGAACGTAAGCAGCTGACGTCGGGCACGACATGGCATGCCGCCGGCCTGATCGGCCAGTTGCGCGGTTCGCAGAACATGACGCGGCTGGCGAAATATTCGGCCGACCTCTACGTCAAGCTGGAAGCCGAGACCGAAGTCGGCACCGGCATGCGCCAGGTCGGCTCCATCACCGTGGCGCTGACCGAAGAACGCAAGCACGAGATTTACAGGCAGGCGTCGCTCGCCCGCGCCTTCGATGTCGATGTCCGTGAGATTTCTCCCAATGAAGTCAAGGAGATGTACCCGCATCTCAATGTCTCCGACGTCGTCGGCGCCGTGCATCTGCCGCTCGACGGCCAGTGCGACCCCGCCAACATCGCCATGGCGCTGGCCAAGGGCGCGCGCCAGCGCGGCGCAACCATCGTCGAGAATGTGAAGGTCACCAAGGTCCACACCAAGGCCGGCCGCGTCACCGGCGTGTCCTGGGCACAGGGCGAAGACCAAGGCACGATCGAGGCAGACATCGTCGTCAACTGCGCCGGCATGTGGGCGCGCGAACTCGGCGCACAGAACGGCGTCACCATCCCGCTGCACGCCTGCGAGCATTTTTATCTCGTCACCGAGCCCATTCCCGGCCTCGGCCGCCTACCGGTGCTGCGCGTGCCCGACGAGTGCGCCTACTACAAGGAGGACGCCGGCAAGATGATGCTGGGCGCCTTCGAGCCGGTGGCAAAGCCGTGGGGCATGGACGGCATCAGTGAGGATTTCTGCTTCGACCAGTTGCCGGAGGACATGGAGCATTTCGAGCCGATCCTCGAAATGGGCGTCAACCGCATGCCGATGCTGGCGACCGCCGGCATCCACACCTTCTTCAACGGTCCCGAGAGTTTTACCCCCGACGACCGCTACTATCTCGGCGAGGCGCCGGAGCTGACCGGCTACTGGATGGCGACCGGCTACAATTCGATCGGCATCGTCTCCTCCGGCGGCGCAGGCATGGCGCTGGCGCAGTGGATCAATGACGGCGAAGCCCCCTTCGACCTGTGGGAAGTCGACATCCGCCGCGCCCAGCCGTTCCAGAAGAACCGGCGCTACCTGAAAGAGCGCGTCTCCGAAACGCTCGGCCTGCTCTATGCCGACCATTTCCCCTATCGTCAGATGGCAACGTCGCGCAATGTCAGGCGTTCGCCGCTGCACGAGCATCTGAAAGCGCGTGGCGCGGTGTTCGGCGAAGTCGCCGGCTGGGAGCGCGCCAACTGGTTCGCCCGTGAGGGCCAGGAGCGCGAATACCGCTATTCCTGGAAGCGCCAGAACTGGTTCGACAACCAGCGCGAGGAACATCTGGCGGTCAGGAACGGCGTCGGCCTGTTCGACATGACCTCGTTCGGCAAGATCCGGGTCGAGGGCCGCGACGCCTGTACTTTCCTGCAAAGACTGTGCGCCAACGACATGGACGTGGCCCCGGGCAAGATCGTCTACACCCAGATGCTCAACCAGCGCGGCGGCATTGAGAGCGACCTGACGGTCTCGCGCCTCTCGGAAACCGCCTACTTCCTCGTCGTTCCGGGTGCAACGCTACAGCGCGACCTCGCCTGGCTGCGCAAGCACGTCACCGACGAATTCGTCGTCGTCACCGATGTGACGGCGGCCGAAAGCGTGCTCTGCCTGATGGGACCGGACGCACGAAAACTAATCCAGAAGGTCAGTCCCAACGATTTCTCCAATGAGAAAAATCCGTTCGGCACGTTCCAGGAGATCGAGATCGGCATGGGCCTGGCCCGCGCCCACCGCGTCACCTATGTCGGCGAACTCGGCTGGGAACTCTATGTCTCGACCGACCAGGCTGCCCATGTTTTCGAAGCAATCGACGAGGCCGGCGCCGAAGTCGGCCTGAAGCTTTGCGGCCTGCACACGCTCGATTCCTGCCGCATCGAAAAAGCGTTCCGCCATTTCGGCCACGATATCACCGACGAGGACAATGTGCTGGAAGCCGGCCTCGGCTTCGCGGTGAAGACGGCCAAGGGCGAGTTCATCGGCCGCGACGCCGTGCTGAAGAGGAAGGAGGCCGGGCTGAACCGCAGGTTGGTCCAGTTCCGGCTGAAGGACCCGCAACCCCTGCTCTTCCATAACGAAGCGATCCTGCGCGACGGCAAGATCGTTGGTCCGATCACGTCCGGCAATTACGGCCACCATCTCGGCGGCGCCGTCGGGCTGGGCTATGTGCCATGCCAGGGCGAGAGCGAGGCGGATGTGCTGGCTTCATCCTACGAGATCGAGATCGCCGGTGAGCGGTTCGCGGCGGAAGCGTCGCTGAAGCCGATGTACGATCCGAAGGCGGAAAGGGCGAGGATGTAGCGCGGTCTTCCCTTCGCCCCGTTTCACGGGGAGAAGGTGGCCCGAAGGGCCGGATGAGGGGCGGCGCTAGCATTCGAAAGTTTGTGCCGCCCCTCATCTGCCTGCCGGCATCTTCTCCCCGTGAACGGGGAGAAGGACGCTCATCCCTCAAAACCTTTCCAACTTCGTCCGCACCTTGGCCAGAAACGCAGCCCGCGTCTGCGGCGTCGAGGCATCCATCAGATAATGCGCCAGGAAAAAGGTCCGGCAGCGCGTCGCGCACAACGCGCGCATGCCGCGCAGCAGGGTCTTGCGTCCCGGCTGGCCGACGACGACGCTCCACCAGGTCGGCGCGCCGCAGGTGGTGATGACGCCGACCTTGGTCACATGCGTCATCAGCGACTTGATCCGACCCTTGCCGGCCGGCAGCTTGAAGGCGACGTCCGTCGCCCACACCCGGTCGAGCCAGCCCTTCAGCATCGCCGGCAACCCGTACCACCAGGTCGGATAGACAAACAGAATCGCTTCGGCCCAGCCAAGCAGCTCGAAATGCGGCTTCAACGCCGAATCCTGCGGCGCCCTGTCGTTGTAGGAGCGCCGCTCGTCGCAACCCATCACCGGGTCGAACTTCTCGGCATAGAGGTCGAGCAGCCGCACCTCCCAGCCTCGTCGCATCAGCACGTCGATGGCGGTGTCGCGAATTGCCGCACAGAAGCTGTCCGGCACCGGATGGCAGTAGACCACCAGCGCGCGCATCAGAAGGCATCCATGCGTGCCGCGACCTTGGCCATGAAGGTCTTGCGCGTGCTGTCGGTCGACAGATTCATCGAATAATGTGCAAGATAGCTCACCGGTGCGCCCGGTTTGACGGTGGCGCGCAGCATGCGCTTGATCAGTTTGCGCGGCGGATCACCCATCAGCATGGCGCGGAACCGGCTGCCGCCATAGGTAGTCACCGCGGCAACCTTGCGTACGTTGTGCAGCGACGGCTGCGCCTTGCCGTCGACCAATTTGAACGACACGCCGGGCAGGAAGACGCGATCGAAAAAGCCTTTCAGGATCGCTGGAAAGCCGTAGTTCCAGACCGGATAGGAAAGCACCAGCGCATCGGCTCGCAGCAGGCGTTCGACATAACGTGCGGCAGCGTCAGCGGCGCCGCGCGGATTGTGGTAGCCCAGCCTTTCCTGCCGCGTCATCCGCGGATCGAAATCCTCCGCGTAGAGGTCGCAGTCATCGACCGTATGGCCCGCCGCCGTCAACCGCTCTACGATCATGCGGTGCAGGCCGGCATTGAAGCTAGTCTCGACCGGATGGGCGTAAAGGACGAGGATGTTCACAGGGGAATATCCGCAAGGTCAGTGCGAGGCACCCCCCTCTGCCCTGCCGGGCATCTCCCCCGCAAGGGGGGAGATCGGACTGCCGTATCGCTTTCGCCAACTGTCGACGCCGCAGAATGGTCGCGACTCAAAGGCTGCCAATCTCCCCCCTTGCGGGGGAGATGTCCGGCAGGACAGAGGGGGGTGTTCAAGCGCAAACCTGTCCTCATCCCATCCTCTGCAACCCCTTGAACAAGAATGTCCGGCCCGACCGGTAGTCATAGTCCGGGTTCTCCCAGGCGATCATCTTGCCGGGGTTGAGCAGGCCTTGCGGATCGGTTTCGCGCTTGAAGGCAAGCTGCACCGCGTCGGTCTGCTTCATGCCGCCTTCTTCCAGCGTGTAGCGATGCGGGTTGAAGATCGGGCAGCCATTCGCCTCATGCAGGCGCACGATCTCATCGAGCCTTGCTTCAGTGGTGAACTTCACCAAGGGCAGGCCGAAGCAGGTGATGTTGCCGTCCAGCCGCACGAATTCCAGATGCGAGAAAACCTCGCCGGGAAACATCGCGTCCATCTTCTCGACCAGCGCCAGTTGGTTCGGAAAGGGGTAGAGCGACTGCAGATAGGTAATCGAAGGGTCGACGCGCAGCGCCCGAAGCGTCGTGTGGTTCCACGCCAGCTCATAGGCCGGCGGCAGCCCCTTTTTCTCGTCCGGCGTCGCGGTGGCGGCATTGTAGATCACCTCGCCGCCGGCACGCCGGGTGAAGGCCAGGAAGGCATCCAGCCCATGCTGCGCCACCATGACGACGCAGATGCTTTGCCCGTCCCGGAGGAATTTCTGGTGCCGCTTGAAATAGAGCTGCGGCACGGGTGCGGCTATCGGCGTGATCAGCTTGGTCAGGATGCCGTCCTGGCAGGCCAGCGCATTGCCGTAGCGGGCCGCGTCCATGAAGCCGTCGAAACCGACAATGACATCGATCCAGTCATAGGCTGATGTCAGCGGCATCTCGACTTCCGATATGATGCCGTTGGTGCCGTAGGCATGGGTCACCTTGTGCAAATCCTCGCCGGTGAGTTCGAGCGCTTTCGGTTCGGCCTCCATGGTCACCACGCGCAGCCGAAGCACATTGCCGAAATCGCGCAACCCGCCGAAATTGATCGAGCCGACGCCGCCCGAACCGCCGGCGATGAAGCCGCCGATCGAGGCGGTGTTGTAAGTGGACGGCGACAGCCGCAGCTCCTGCCCGGAATGGGCACGCGTCGCCTTGTCGATGTCGGCCAGGATTGCGCCTGGTCCCGTCACCACGCGCCCCAGCGCGATCGACTTGATCTCGTTCATCTCGGCAAGATTGAGCACGACGCCGCCGGAGAGCGGCATCGCCTGGCCATAATTGCCGGTGCCGCTGCCGCGCGGTGTCACCGGCACGCCGTGGCGATGACAGGCGGCAAGCACACGGATCAGTTCGGCCTCGGTCTTCGGCGTTACGATCAGATCGCCGGTGACATGGTCGAGCTGCTGCTTCAGCACCGGGCTGTACCAGTAGAAATCGCGGCTCTTCTGCTGGACGATGGCCGGATTGTCGTCGAGTTTCAGGCCTTCGAGATCGCGTTTGAGCGCCGAAACGTCCATCATTCCACCATCAGTTCGTCGAGTTCGGCATAGTCGGGCAATTGCCGGTCGATCGTACGCCCGGCACGCACGACGATGCGATCCGATTCGGGCCGCGACAGCAATTCCGTCCAGCTTCGACCTTTGAACAGGATGAAATCGGCATCACCGCCGCTGGCCAGCGTGCCGAAGCCATCGAGCCGCATCACGCTCGCCGGCGTCGCGGTGACGGCTTGCGGCCAGTCGGCAACCGGATGATCGAAATGCAGGATGCGCGTCGCCATGCGGTAGACCTCCAGCATGTCGAGATCGCCATAGGCGTAGAAGGGATCACGCGTGTTGTCGGAAGCGACCGCCACCGGAATGCCCCTCGCCTTCATCTCGTGCAGCAGCGTAACGCCGCGCCAGCGCGGTGTCGTGTTGTCGGAACGCCGGTCCTGCAGATAGAGATTGCACATCGGCAGCGAGACGACGGCCAGCCCGGCTTTCGCCACCTTGTCCAGCGTGTCGAGCACATCGAGGTCTGGCTGGCGCGCCAGCGAACAGCAATGGCCGACGAGGATGTTGCCTTCGAAGCCGTTCCAGAGTGCGGCCTCGGCGATCTTCTTCAGCGATATGGCGGAAATGTCGTCGGTTTCGTCGGCGTGGAAATCGAGATCGAGGCCATGCTTGATGGCTTGCGCGAAGACATGGTCGAGCAGCTCTTCGAGATCCGGCACCATGTAAGTGACGACGCCGAGCACGCCCTTGGCCGCCGCGACCCTTTTTGCCAGCCTGTCGAACCATTTCCTGTCGCGAACGCCGTCGATGCCGAGCAGGCAGGCGCCCTGCAATTCGATACGGCCACGCCATGTCTCGCGCATCGCCTCGAACACCGGCCAGGAGATCTCCTCCTGCGGCGCGACGCTGTCGAGATGGGTGCGCAACGCCCTGGTGCCATGCGCGTAGGCTGAGCGCAGCGAAAAATCCATGCGCCGGGCAACGTCCTCGGCGCTCCAGCGTGCCGCACGATCGGCACCGGCGGCATTCAGCGCGCCCATGAAGGTGCCGTCGGGATTGGGTTTTCGCGGCCAGATATGGCCCTTGTCGATATGCGTGTGGCAGTCGACGAAGCACGGGAGGATGACGCGGCCGCCAAGGTCGATGGCATCGGCACGTGCCTTCGATTTGCCATGCGCGATGATGCTGGCGACCTTGCCATCGGCGACGGCAATGTCGGCCTTCGTGAAACCGTCACTATCGTAAGTTGAAGTAAGGCCCGACGTCAGTGATTGATGAACACGGACGTTAGCGAGTTGATAAGAGCCGGAGGCTGGTATCAAGGCCTGCCCCCCTCTGTCCTGCCGGACATCTCCCCCTCAAGGGGGGAGATTGGCAGCTTCAGCCTCGCTGGCCATCCTTTAACGTCGGAGATTTGCGAAAGCCTTAGAGACAGCAAATCTCCCCCCTTGAGGGGGAGATGTCCGGCAGGACAGAGGGGGGTGTTTCGCACCAACCTTTCAGTCATCCTAGCGCTCCTGCTTCAGTGCGCTTTCGTGCCAGCGCCGCAAAATGAGATGCGAAATCAGCGACAGCACGAGGAAGATCAGGATGCCGGTGAGCGAAATCAGGAACAGCGCCGCGAACAGCCGCGGCGCGTTGAGCCGGTAGCCGGCCTCGATGATGCGTGAGGCGAGGCCGGACGACTGGCCGGTGGTGCCGGCGACGAACTCGGCCACCACGGCGCCGATCAGCGACAGGCCGCCGGCGATCTTCAACCCGCCGAGGAAGTATGGCATCGCCGCCGGCAGCCTGAGATAGCGCAATTGCTGCCAGCGCGTCGCGCCATTGAGCTTGAACATGTCGCGCAGATTGCGGTCGACGGAGTTGAGGCCAAGCGTAGTGTTGGACAGGATCGGAAAGAAGGCGACGATCCAGGCGCACAGCAGAAGCTTGGTCGTCTGGTCGTTCACATAGATGTTGATGAGGGGAAAGATCGCCACGATCGGCGTCACCTGCAGCACGATGGCGAACGGGAAGAACGACATCTCCACCCATTTCGATTGCGCGAACAGCACCGCCAGCCCGACCCCGCCGACGACCGCCAGAGCCAGGCTCAGGAAAGTGATGCGCAAGGTGACCAGCAGCGAGGAAAACAGCAGGCCGGCATCGTTGTAGAGCGTCCACAGCACCACGCCGGGACGCGGTAGGATGTACTGTGGGATCTCGTTCCAGACGCAGATGCGGTCCCACAGCCAGATCGCCAGGATCATGATCGCCAGCGGCAGCACCCAGCGGCCGATCCGTTCGAACCGCTCCTGGCGCACGCGGCGTGCTTCCTCGGGGTCGAGTTCGAGCACGCGCTCTTCAATGGCCGTCATGATGCGCGCCTGCTGTTGAATTGATGGCCTTGACCAGCACATCGGAGGCCTGACGGCAGAGTGCCGCATAGTCGGGCGAGGTTCGAAACACCTCGTCGCGCGGATAGGAGGCCTCGATGGCGAGTTCGTCGAACACCCTGCCCGGCCGCGCCGCCATGACGACGACGCGGTTGGAGAGGAACACGCTTTCAAAGACGCTGTGGGTGACGAAGACGACGGTGAAGCGTTCGTCCTGCCACAGTTCCAAGAGATCGTTGTTGAGCTTGAAGCGGGTGATCTCGTCGAGTGCCGCGAACGGCTCGTCCATCAACAGCACGCGCGGTTTGGTCACCATGGCGCGCGCAATGGAGACGCGCATCTTCATGCCGCCCGACAGTTCGCGCGGCACCGCGTCTTCGAAGCCGGTCAGATGAACCCGCGCCAGCATTTCCGTCACCGCTGGCGCCGCCTTGGCACGCGAAATTCCTTTCAGCCGAAGCGGCAGCCAGACATTGTCGAAGACGTTGGCCCAGGGCAGCAGCGTCGGCTCCTGGAAGACGAAGCCGATGTTCGAGCGGTCAAGCGCGCCGCCGCCGCGCCAATCGAGCACGCCGGAGGTCGGCGTCGACAAGCCGGCGATCAGCCGCAGCGCCGTCGACTTGCCGCAACCCGACGGCCCGAGCAGGCTGAGGAAATCGCCTTCCCGGATCGTCAGGTGGACATCGCTCAGCGCCGTCACGCCGTTGGAGAAGACCTTGCCGACGCCCCTCAGCGCCAGCAATGTCGATGCAACGTCCGAGGCCGGCGCTTGCGCCACCTTTTCCCTTATCATGCCGGGACCGGCCTATTTCTTCAGGTCGAGCCCGACGCCCTTGTTGACGAAGGTCAGTGTGTAGGCCTTCTTGATGTCGATGCCGTCAGGCGTGACCTTGGCCTTGACCATCTTGTCGTAAAAACTCTTGATCCGCTCGTCGGTCATGGCGCCGATGCCGAGTTTTTCGGTGTCGCCGGAATCGGCCAGGCCGAACTTCTTCATCTGCTCGATCGAGAACGCGATCTGCTCGTCGCTCATGTCGGGATTGTCTTTCTTGATCAATTCGTTGGCGGCCTTGTTGTCGCCGTAGAGATATTTGTACCAGCCCTTGGCCGAGCCATCGACGAAGCACTGGACCACCTCCGGCTTCTTGTCGATCGTGTCCTGCATCACCTCGATCGTCGTCGAGTAGGTGTCCCAGCCATAGTCGGCGAGCAGGAACTGGTTCGGCACGAAGCCGCCTTCCTTCTTGACCGCGAACGGCTCGGAGGTGACGTAGCCCTGCTGGATCGACTTCTTGTTGGCGAGGAAAGGAGCGGTGTTGTAGGTGTAGGGCGCACGCTTGGAGGCGTCGAAGCCGAGTTCGATGACCATCCACTGGAAGAAGGTTTGCACGCCCTCGTCACCCAATATGTACTGGTCGGCGTTCTTCAGGTCCTCCCATTTGTCGAGCCCCTCGCCGGGGTGGGACATGATGACCTGCGGGTCCTTCTGGAAATCCGCCGCCACCACGCGCATGGGAATGCCTTGCTGGACGGCATCGAAGGCCGACAGCAGATTACCGCCCATGTAGAAATCGATCTTGCCGGCAAGCAGCATCGGCCGGCCGCTGACCTGCGGGCCGCCCTGCATGATGGTGACGTCGAGGCCGCAGGCGGCGTAGGTGCCGTCCGCCACGGACTGGTAATATCCGCCATGTTCCGGCTCGGCCAACCAGTTGGTGCCGAAGGTGACTTTTTCATTCGCAGCCGCACCCAGCGTGCTGGCTGCAAGCAAGGCCACAACCGCCACCGAGATCTTCTGTCTTCCGTACATCGACACCACCCTTTGTTTGCTCCGGCGCGCCACGCGCCAGGCTCGACACCAAAGATTCAAGAAGCAAGACACATGCCACCGGCGCCTTGCGCCGGGACCGCCCGCTTGAACGACATTGCTATGCCAAAGGCGGACGGGTCATGCTGTACGGAAGGCATCGTGCCTATTTTTTGAACGCCTGTCCACAATCGCTCGGGCAACATGCACCGCCATCTTGAAGGTGCAATGGATCAGGCCTTAGGCTGGCGCTATCTCGGAGATTGCCATGTTCAAATTCCTCACCCCGAAGTCGATCAAGCCGCCCTTTGCCCGCTACAGCCACGGCGTCGAGGTGCCCTCGGGCAAGCGGCTGGTGCTGTGCTCGGGTCAGGTCGCCATCACTGCGGACGATCAGATTCCGGAAGACGCCGGCGCACAGGCCGAACTCTGCTTTCAAAACATTGCGGCGATTCTCGGCGAAGCCGGGCTGAGTCTCAGGGATATCGTGCGCATCAACGCCTATGTCACCGACCGCGCGCATCTGCGGCCTTATATGGACGTCCGCGACCGGCTGTTTTCGAGCCCGGCGCCGGCCTCTACGCTGATGATCGTCTCGGGATTTGCCCGGCCCGAATTCAAGGTCGAGGTCGAGGCCATCGCGGCCGGGTGATCGACAGGCCGCGCTCGCCGCGCTAGGTCTGCCTTACCATTGAAGAGGCATGACATGACCGTAGCCAAAAGACGCGTGTGGTGGGGCGATTACCGGACCACCGAATACGCCTCGATCGACCCGGAGGCGACGATTGCCGTGCTGCCGGTGGCGGCAATCGAGCAGCATGGGCCGCATCTGCCGGTCTCGACCGACACCTCGATCATGAACGGCATGCTCGACACGGTCATTTCGCGCCTGCCCGACGATCTCGACATCCGCATCCTGCCGGTCCAGGCGATAGGCAAGTCGAACGAGCATTTGCACGCGCCGGGCACCCTCACCCTGCCGGCAACGACGCTGGTCGAAGCCTGGACCGAGCTTGGCCTGTCGATCGCGCGCGCCGGCGTGCGCAAGCTGATCGTCGTCAATTCGCATGGCGGCAACGAGGAGATCATGGGCATCATCACGCGCGAGTTGCGCGTGCGTGAAAAGATGCTGGCCGTGAAGACCAGCTGGCAGCGCTTCGGCCGCCCGGCCGGCATGTACACCGAGCTCGAGGATCGCCACGGCATCCATGGCGGCGATGTGGAGACCTCGCTGATGCTGCATTTCCGGCCCGACCTTGTCGACATGGGCAAATCAGACAATTTCGTTTCCAATGTCGCCAAGGCCGAGAAGGAATTCTCGCTGCTGCGCCACACCGGCACCCACGCCTTTGCCTGGATAGCTGGCGATCTCAACCCGAACGGCGTCGTCGGCGATGCCAGCATCGCGACGGCGGAGAAGGGCCGGCTGACGGCAGAATATCAGGCCGACGGGTTCATCAGCCTGCTGCGGGATGTGCGCAAGGCGAAGCTCGCGGACTGGTTGACGTAGCCTCCAAACCAGTGGTCTGGCATCGAAAGGCAAACGCTGTCCTCTTGAACAAACCAGGCGACGGAGGGCGGATCAGACGATCACGCTTTTGCACAGAGAGATTTCCGCACAAGAGATTTTGACAAACTTTGCCAAAATGGGCCATACTGGACGGGATATGGAGGCCAGTATGGCAACGATGAACGTATCATTGCCCGATCCGATGAAAGATTGGGTTGAGGCGCAAACCGAAACGGGCCGCTACGCCAACGCGAGCGATTATGTGCGCGATTTGATCCGTCGGGATCAGGAGCGCAACGACAAGATTGCCGCCATGCAGCGCTTTGTCGATGATGGCTTGAAGAGTGGCATCGGCAATCGATCCAGGGACGCGCTTTTAAAGGAGGCGGTTAAACGCGCTGAAAAGCCATCCGGCAATAGGTAGTGGGATTTCGCCTTTCTTTAGCCGCGGAAGAGGACATCGTCGGTATTGCCGAGCAAGGGGTGCGCCTGTTCGGCGCTGTGCAGGCCAGACAGTATCATGACGAGTTGTTCACGATCTTTGACCTGATCGCTGCCAGTTCCCGAATAGCGCGGGAGCGGCTTGAATTGGGGGCCACCGATGCGTATCCATCCCTTCAAAGCCCATCTTGTCGTCTACCGGATCGAAGCCGACGACGACGTGTTCATTGTCCGGGTACGTCACGGGCATGAAGATTGAGCGAATGAAGGCACTCGATAATCGAACAACGACATGGGGGCAGCTAGCTGTCGATCCTCAGCGCAAAGGGCGTGCCTTCAAAGGCATCCGCACCGCGGCCGATCGATTCGATCGCCTTGATCATGCGGCCGTTGCGATCAAGCAGCGCATCGGCCACCGCGATCAGCCGCGGATTGGGTGTTGCCGAGGGCGACAGCGCCCGCAGCGTCCGCGCCAATTCGGCCTCGTCGCGTTTCGGCGCCAATGCGGCCGCGATGATATAGGCCGAAGCCGTCGAGCGGCTGATGCCGGCATAGCAATGCACGAGCATCGGCCTTGCCCGGTCCCAGCGGCGCGCGAAATCGAGCAGGTTACGGACATGCTCCTCGCCCGGCATGGTCATGCCGTCCTGCGCCGCCGCGATGTCATGCATGACCAGATGCAGATGGTTTTCTCGGGCGATCGACGCCGGACGGACCACCTCCGTTCCGGCGGCAAGCAGCGACAGCATGCGGTCGGCGCCGGTCCTGGCCACCGTTTCCTCGATCTTTGCCAGCGAACAGACATGGATCATTGTTTTGAACCCTTCGATTGATGCTCGCGCCGCGACGCCCATTCGGCAAGAGCGGTCTCGAGCCGCTGCCATTCCTCCTCACTTCCCGGCAGGCCGGCGCGCAGAACGTCAGGCCGATCGGCAAAATGGCGAAGCAGGATGCCGCGCTCGCCGAGCGCGGCAAACAAATCGGCGGCATTGGTCAAACTGAGGAAACGATACAATGTGGTGCCGCCCGCTACGGGTACGCCGAAGCGGGCCAACAGCGCGTCGAGCCGCGCCGATGCGCCGGCAAGAGATGATCGCATCGCGTCCTGCCAGTCGATGTCGGCAAGCGCGCGGATGCCGTATTCCAGCGCCGGGCCGGCGACGGCCCATGGCCCGAATTGCGTCTCAAGCCGTTCGACCGTCGCTACATCGGAAAGTGCAAACCCGAGCCGCAGCCCGGCCAGGCCGAAGAACTTGCCGAACGAACGCAGGACGACGATACCGCCCTGGCCGACATCGCCGCAGAGGCTATGCTCGCGCGGCCCAACATCCATGAACGCCTCGTCGACAACCAGCAACCCGCCCTTGGCGCGCAATCCGGCAGCCAGAGCCAGCAACCGGTCGCGCTCGATGACACGTCCATCCGGATTGTTCGGATTGACGATGATGGCAAGGTCGGCGTCCGCCAGGTCAGCGAAATCGCCGACCTCGGTCACCGCGTGCCCGGCGATCACTGCTGCGCGGGCATGTTCGGCGTAGGTCGGACCCAGCACCAGCGCCCTTCCGGGGGTAATCAGCGAGGCGACGCGCGGCAACAGGATCTGCGTGCCCGGTGCCGCCACGATGTTGGCTGGCGACGGCGCCCCATAGGCACTGGCAGCGATCTCTGTCAGCTCACGCGTGCGCGCGGCTTCCGGCAACCGCGACAGCGAGGTGGCGGGCAGGTCGAAAAGCGGGTAGGAGTGCGGATTGATACCGGTCGAGAGGTCGACGAATGGCAGCAGGGCGTTGGGAAAAAGCGCCCTCGCGCGGCCAAGACTTCCACCATGGTCCACAACCGCCCCATTAAGAAGCTTCATGTCAGTCCTGATCGCTTTCCTGTCATTGGCCGTCGAATTCGCCCTCGGTTACCCCGATTGGCTGTTTCGCGCCATCGGCCATCCGGTGACGTGGTTCGGCAGGCTGATATCCTTTCTCGACCACAGGCTCAACCGCGCCACTGATCCCGACGCGCTGCGTCGCAAGCGTGGTGTCCAGGCGCTGCTGGTCATCGTGCTGGTGCCGGCGATAATTGGCCTGGGCGTGCAGATCCTGTTCTGGTTTGTTCCCATGGGCCTCGTCATCACGGCCCTTCTGGCAACGTCGCTTCTGTCGCAAAAGAGCCTCTATGAGCATGTCGAGGCGGTGGCTGACGCGCTCGACACCGGCGGCCTGGCTTTGGGCCGCGTTGCCGTTTCGCGGATCGTCGGCCGCGACCCTGAAACGCTCGACAGGGCCGGCGTCTGCCGCGCGGCGATCGAGAGCCTGGCCGAGAATTTCTCTGACGGCATCGTCGCCCCCGCCTTCTGGACCGGCGTCGGCGGCCTGGCCGGCGGCGCCGCCTACAAGGCCGCCAACACCGCCGATTCGATGATCGGCCACCGCACCCCGCGCCACGAGGCGTTCGGCTGGGCAGCGGCGCGCTTCGACGACTGGATCAATCTGCCGGCGTCGCGGCTGACGGCGCTGCTGATCGTGCTGGCGGCGTTCCTCGTCAAAGGCGCTGATGCGAAAAATGCCTGGCATGCGGTATTGCGCGACGCGAAAAAACATCGCTCACCCAATGCCGGCTGGCCGGAAGCGGCGATGGCCGGCGCGCTCGGCCTGTCGCTCGCCGGGCCGCGCAGCTACGGCGGCGTACTGGTCGACGACGTCTTCATGGGCGAAGGTGGGCGGCGCGAAGCCGACAGCCTCGACATCAGGCAGGCGCTGAAACTCTATCGCATTGCCGACTATCTGCTGATCGCCCTGTTCGGGTTGGTTTCGGTCGTTGTCATCGTGACGTGATCTCACGCTCCCCCTTGTGGGCAGGGCTATCGCATATGGAATTCCTGAGATGTCTGCCCGGCACGGACCCCCACCCCTAGCCCCTCCCCACAAGGGCGAGGGAGACTTCCGCTGGCGCCGGTTGTGTGCGTCAAGTTCTGCAAAATGGGCGATCATGAAGCTGGTCATGCGGCTTGGCGTAGAGCGAGCTTCTTGTGCTCGCGCAGGTCGTCCATGTTGATG